>NZ_JBFAET010000011.1:0-103155 GCF_040642095.1 Streptomyces sp. NPDC020362 | reverse complement strand
CCGGCCCCCCCCCCCGCCCCCCCCCGCCCCCAAACCCCCCACATTTGGCTTTAAACCCCGCGGCCCGCGGCCCCCCCCGGGGGGGGGCGCGCCCCCCGGGCCGGGGTGAACTACTCGCCGGGGTGGGCGAGTTCGATGTCGTGGCCGTCGGTGCCGGGGCCGGAGACGGTCAGCGCGGTGGCCACCGGCGGGTAACCGGTCGCGATGACCGTGTAGTCGCCGCCGTCCAGGTCGGTGAAGGCGTACGCCCCGTCCGGGCCGGTGGTGGCCGTGCCGACCACGTTGCCCGCCTGGTCCACCAGCGTCACGCGGGCGTCGGCCAGCGGACCGTGCGGGGCCCGTACGACACCCTGCAGGTGGGACCCGGCGTCCAGGTCGATCTCGATCCGGGTGGCGCCGGTCGTCGCGACCTCGACGGGCAGGGCGCGCGGCCGGAACCCGCTCGCGTTGACCGCGACGGTCACCGCGCCCGGCACCAGCTCGGTGAAGGCGAACTCGCCCTGCTCACCGGTGGCGGCGGTGGCCAGCAGGTCCCCGCGCACATCGGTGACGATCACCATCGCGTCCTTCACCGGCAGCGCGCTGCCACTCGCCCGGACCACACCGGTCAGCCCGCTGGTGCCGCTGAGCAGGATGTCGTACGACAGCGGCTCCTCGCCGACCACGATCGTGGAGGCCTGCGGCTGGTAGCCGTCGGCGGAGGCGATCAGCACGTACGAACCCGTGCCCGGCGCGTCCAGCGCGTAGGAGCCGTCGAACTGCGCGACCGAGCGGCCCAGCTGGCGGCCGGCCAGGGATATCAGGGTGATCGCGGCCTGCGGGACCGGGGCGCTCTCGGCGCCGCGGACGAAGCCGTGCACCGGGGTGCCGCCGCCCGCGCCGGGCTCGGCGATCGTGGCGAGGGCGGTCAGCGGCTGGGTGGCGGTCGCCGTGGCCATGGCCGGGCCGGTGGCCGCGGGGGCGGCCTCGGTGGCGGCGACGGCGGCCGGGACCTGCGTCTCGGCGGCCTGGGTCTCGACGGCGGCCGGAACCCGGGTCTCGGCGGCGGCCGGAGCCGCGGCCGGGGTATTGGTCTCGCCGGCCTGCGCCAGGGCACCCTTGGTCTTCAGCGGAACCTCCTTGATGAACAGCGTGATCAGGAAGGCGAGGGCGGCGAGGCAGCCGGCGATGAAGAAGACATCGGCGATGCCGTGGCCGTAGGCGCTCTCCAGCAGTGTGCGGATCGGGGCCGGCAGCTTGTCCAGGTCCGGGATGCTGTCGGTGGAGCCGGAGCCACCGGCCAGGGCTGCCTGGTACTTGGGGCTCAGGGCGGCGACGCCGTCCTGGACGTAGTGCGTGATCCGGTGGGACATCACCGCGCCGAGTGCGGAGACGCCGACCGCACCGCCGAGGGAACGGAAGAAGGTGACGGTGGAGCTGGCCGAACCGAGGTCGGCGGGCGACACCTGGTTCTGCGTGGCGAGGACCAGGTTCTGCATCATCATGCCGATGCCGAGACCCAGCAGGGCCATCCAGATGGCCATCTTCCAGTACTCGGTGTCGTAGCGGAGGCTGCCGAGCATCATCAGCCCGGCCGTGACCAGCACACCGCCGCTGACCAGCCAGGCCTTCCAGCGGCCGGTGCGGGTGATGAACTGGCCCGAGACGGTCGAGGAGATGAACAGGCCACCGATCATCGGGATGGTCATGACGCCGGACATCGTCGGCGACTCTCCGCGGGCCAGCTGGAAGTACTGGCTGAAGAACACCGTGCCGGTGAACATCGCGACGCCGACGAACAGCGAGGCGAGGGACGCCAGGGTGATGGTGCGGTTGCGGAACAGGCGCAGCGGGATGATCGGCTCGCTGGCCTTGGACTCGACGAGGACGAACAGCGCGCCGAGGACGACGGAGCCCGCGACCATCGCGTAGGTCTGCCAGGAGATCCAGTCGTACTTGTCGCCGGCGAAGGTGACCCAGATCAGCAGCAGGGAGACGGCGGCGGAGATGACGAAGGCACCGCCCCAGTCGACCTTCACGTCCCGCTTCACGACGGGCAGGTGCAGGGTCTTCTGCAGCACGATCAGCGCGATGATCGCGAAGGGGACGCCGACGTAGAAGCACCAGCGCCAGCCGAGCCAGGAGGTGTCGGTGATGACACCGCCGAGCAGCGGGCCGCCGACGGTGGCGACGGCGAACGTGGCGCCCAGGTAGCCGGAGTAACGGCCGCGCTCGCGCGGGGAGATCATCGCCGCCATGACGATCTGGGCCAGGGCGGACAGACCGCCGACGCCGATGCCCTGCACCACGCGGCAGGCGATGAGCATGCCGGCGTTCTGCGACAGACCGGCGGCGGCCGAGCCCAGGACGTATATGACCAGGGCTATCTGGACGAGCGCCTTCTTGCTGTACAGGTCGGCGAGCTTGCCCCACAGGGGGGTGGCCGCGGTCATCGACAGCAGGGCGGCGGTGACGACCCAGGTGTAGGCGGACTGGCCGCCCCCGAGGTCACCGATGATGTGCGGCAGGGCGTTGGAGACGATCGTGGACGACAGGATCGCCACGAACATGCCGAGCAGGAGCCCGGACAGGGCCTCCATGATCTGCCGGTGCGTCATCGGGGCGTGGCCGGTGCCGCCTCCCCCGTGCTTGGCGTGAGCCCGCACACCGGCTGGTGTGGTCGTTGCCATGAGCTTCCTTTTCCTACGTGTTCGCGGGTGTACGGGTGGTCTCTTCGACTACGGGTGCGGGCAGCCGCGGCGGGGCGGTCCGGCAGTCGCCGAAGGACGCGCGCAGGCGCGTCATCAGCCGGATGAGCTGGCCGACCTCGTCGTCGGTCCAGTCGCTCAGCCGGTCGGCGAGCAGCCGGGTGGTCCGCCGGGACAGGTCGTCGAGCTGCGCCAGGCCCTCGGGCGTCAGGCGCAGGATGCGCGAGCGCTTGTCCGCGGGGTCCGGTGACCGCTCGATCCAGCCGCGCGCGGCGACGTGCGCGACATGGCGGCTGGTGACCGACATGTCCACGGCGAGCAGCTCGGCGAGCTTGCTCATGCGCATGTCGCCGTGGCGGCCGAGCAGCGTCAGCACGGCGGCCGAGCCGGCCGGGCAGTCGGGCGGAAGGATCCGCCCCAGGTCCCGCTTCACGGCGCCGACGGCACTGAGCTGACGCGCCAACTCTTCGAACTGCGTCTGCCCGGCCATCACACCTCCCGTATTCGTTGCTTGGGGCAACCATAGATCTGTTGGTTGCTGCAGGCAAACAAATTGGGAGCCGCTGGCGCAAAAACTTGGCAAAGGCAAGTATTGCGAATGTAAATGCCCAGGTGGGCGGAGGTGAGGTGCCCGGGTCTGTCCCGGTGGCCCCGCACTTGGGCCGGTCACCTGGATTCGCTAGTGTCTCGGGCCATGGCTAACACCCAGGGCCCCCAGGGCAACCACGACCCCGCAGGCAACACCCAGATGTTCCGCGCGTTCGTCGACGAGGCCCCTCAGGGGCGTCGGCAGCAGCAGGCCGCCTCCTCCTCCGGTCCGCGCATCGGCCTGATCCTCGGCGTCGTCGCCGTGGTGGTCGTCGTCGCCGCGGTGGCCTTGGCGCTCAAGTAGGACGCACCTCTCCGCAGGGGATCACTGGCTCCACCGGACGGAGACGTCCCGCGTCTCGATGTGCATGCCGAGCGGTACGCGCCAGGCGTCGACGCACACCGTCCAGGTGGGGCTCTTGTGTGCGCCCGCGGCGATCGGCACCGGAAGGTCCGCGGTCGACTCGACCGTCCCCCAGTCGATGCCGAGCGCGCCGATGATGTGCGTGCCGAACGTCACCGTGCCCGAACGCACGGCGGTGCCGCCGGAGTTGTGGAAGGCGACGGTCACCTTCTCGCACCAGCGCTGATCCGTGTCCTTGCGCGCCGGGTCACCCCAGCCGAGGTCGGCGGGCGCAGCAGGCGTCGTGCGCGAGGGAGTTGGCGTGGGCGAGGCGGGCGAGGGCCGCTGTGGAGTGGTCGGGCTCCCGCCGGTGGTGCTCGGTGCGGCGCCGGGGGTCGTGGCCGGATCCGGGGCGGCGGTGCCGGTGCCGGCCGTCGGGGTCAGTGTCCCGGGACGGTCCGAAGAAGCCTGGGTGGACGGTGACTTGGCGGTCTCGTCCGGTCCGTCCAGCGGGACCATCCGGACCGTCCCCGTCGGGCCGCCCGCCGTGCTCCCGGGCCGCGGCACGCCGCCCACCGCCACATATCCGTCCCTGCTCCCGCCCCCGCACCCGGCCAGGGCCGCACCCAGACACACGACGGCCGCCGACGCTGCCGCAACGGCGCCTCGGCGGCCCTGTGTCCGTGTCGTCGTACGAAGGATCCGGGAACGAAGCATCCGGTCATGGTGGCTGACGCTTCGTCAGATGAAAACCCTTGTGCGGAGATCGGCACCCCAAAGGGGCGCGGGGTCCGTGCGGGTGTGCGGCTGCGCCGCGTGGGCGCGACAAGCCACCACGCCGCCGCCGACGACGAACGACGGCCGGCCGGTCCCGGCCTCCCCGCGCAGCCCTCAGTCCGAGATGAGCCCCTCGCGCAGCTGTGCCAGGGTCCGGGTCAGCAGCCGGGAGACGTGCATCTGGGAGATGCCGACCTCCTCGCCGATCTGCGACTGGGTCATGTTGGCGAAGAAGCGCAGCATGATGATCCGGCGCTCGCGGGGCGGCAGTTTGGCCAGCAGCGGCTTGAGGGACTCGCGGTACTCCACGCCCTCCAGCGCGCTGTCCTCGTAGCCGAGGCGGTCGGCCAGGGAACCCTCGCCGCCGTCGTCCTCGGGGGCCGGGGAGTCGAGGGAGGAGGCCGTGTAGGCGTTGCCGACCGCGAGGCCGTCGACCACGTCCTCCTCGGAGACGCCGAGGACCGCGGCCAGTTCCGTCACCGTCGGGGAGCGGTCCAGCTTCTGGGACAGCTCGTCGCTGGCCTTGGTGAGAGCCAGCCGCAGCTCCTGGAGGCGGCGCGGGACGCGGACCGACCAGGAGGTGTCGCGGAAGAAGCGCTTGATCTCGCCGACCACCGTGGGCATCGCGAACGTCGGGAACTCCACGCCCCGTTCGCAGTCGAAGCGGTCGATCGCCTTGATCAGGCCGATGGTGCCGACCTGGACGATGTCCTCCATCGGCTCGTTGCGCGAGCGGAAGCGGGCCGCCGCGTAGCGCACGAGGGGGAGGTTCAGCTCGATCAGGGTGTCCCGGACATAGGCCCGCTCGAGGCTGTCCTCGTCGAGTGCGGCGAGCCGCAGGAACAGGGAGCGGGACAGGGTTCGGGTGTCGATGTCCGCCGTGGCCGGCGGGGCCGGGACCGGGGCGGCGGCCTCGGCGGCCGGGGTCGGCACGGCTTCGAGCGCCGGGACGTCATCGAGCACGTCGAGAGCGTCGAGCTGCTTGGGCGCTGCCTCGCTCGTGGGCGTGAGCACCTTCGAGCTGCCCTGGTCTACGGACATGCCACCCCCTTTGGGTCGCGGGACGGTCGCGGCGGCGTCGCTTCGAGCAACGCAACCTTCACCTGAATACCGGAGCCGGAGCCTCGGCAAACGCGCTTCCCGCAGAATGTCACATGTCGGCAACACGCTGTAGTGACATGTCGACATGCAAGATGCGAATCAGCCCTGGAAAGAAGGGGTCTGACGGCTTTTCGGCGCACAACTGTCGGGAAGAGCGCAGGTGAGCGATTCGCTCGCGCCGGTTACGAATCGATCCTGCTTGCGATCCGGTGCGATCTGGTGTGTTCCGGACCGTGCTTCTGTGCGCTGGCTATGCCTCGATCCGATTCGCGGACCGCAACCGCTGGAAGCTACGCGCGAGTAGCCGCGAAACGTGCATCTGGGATACACCGAGTTCCGCGCTGATCTGTGACTGGGTGAGATTGCTGTAGTAGCGCAGCAGAAGGATTCTCTGTTCCCGCTCGGGGAGTTGGACGAGGAGATGGCGGACCAGATCGCGGTGTTCCACGCCGTCCAGCGCCGGGTCCTCGTAGCCGATCCGGTCCAGCAGGCCCGGCAGACCGTCGCCCTCCTGCGCGGCCTCCAGCGAGGTGGCGTGGTACGACCGCCCCGCCTCGATGCAGGAGAGCACCTCCTCCTCGCTGATCCGCAGCCGGTCGGCGATCTCGGCCGTCGACGGCGAACGCCCGAAGGCCGTGGTGAGGTCCTCGGTCGCACTGTTGACCTGCACCCACAGCTCGTGCAGCCGGCGTGGCACATGGACCGTGCGGACGTTGTCCCGGAAGTACCGCTTGATCTCGCCGACCACGGTCGGCATCGCGAAGGTCGGGAACTGCACGCCCCGGTCCGGGTCGAACCGGTCGATGGCGTTGATCAGCCCGATGGTGCCGACCTGGACCACGTCCTCCATCGGCTCGTTGCGGGAACGGAAGCGGGCCGCCGCGTAGCGCACGAGCGGGAGATTGGCCTCGATGAGCGCCCCGCGTACCCGGTGGTGCTCCGGCGTGCCCGGCTTGAGCTCCTTCAGCTCGGCGAAGAGCACCTGGGTGAGGGCACGCGTGTCGGCGCCGCGGCGCTTCTCGGGAGCCGGAGGGGCCGAGGCCTCAGGAGCGGGGGCAGGCGCCTCCTCCTGGGGTGGCGCAGTACTGGCCGACACGGTCAACGCCACCTCTTCATCGGTCAATCATCCGTCAAAAGCGGTCATAGCATCACAAGACATGTGCACTGTGTGCAAGCACCTGATAACGCCGTGTTGTGGCTAAACGGCGGCAAGTTGGGTCGTCAAACACAAGAAAGCCCCCCGCCTTTCCGGCGGGGGGCTGGTGCCGCGAGGGCTCAGAATTCGTAGTCGGCGATCACCCACGTGGCGAACTCCCGCCACAGGGCGACGCCCGCCTGGTGGTCCGGGTGGGCCAGGTAGCGCCCCAGTGCGTCGGAGTCCTCGACCGCCGAGTTGATCGCGAAGTCGTAGGCGATCGGCCGGTCGCTGATGTTCCAGGCGCACTCCCAGAAGCGCAGCTCCTCGATCTGGCCGCCGAGCGCCTTGAAGGCCTCCACGCCCGCCACGACCCGCGGATCGTCGCGCTCGACGCCCTCGTTGAGCTTGAAGAGGACCAGGTGGCGGATCATGGGATGTACCTCAGCTCTTTCCTCCGTTGGCGACCCAGGTCATGAAGTCGCCTATGGCCTTGGCCGCGTCCGAGATGCCCTCGAAGCCTATCTGGACATAGTCGGCGGCCTTGGCCGGGTCTGTGATGATCACGTACAGCGCGAAGACCACGAGCGCGTACACGGCGATCTTCTTGGCGTTCACCGCCACCGCGGCCTCCCTGTGCCTTTGCCTCGTGGGCCCCTCCTGCCGGCGGCGAGTGTAACCTTCACGCCCTGCGCCGGGACCAACGGCCCGCCCGTCGAGGTCTCTTGCCTGCGTCCCTTTCGGGAAGCGGGGCGGACGCACGAAGGGCCCCGTCTCGCGACGGGGCCCTTCTCAAGCGGTAGCGGAGGGATTTGAACCCTCGGTGACTTGCGCCACACTCGCTTTCGAGGCGAGCTCCTTCGGCCGCTCGGACACGCTACCGAGGGAGACCTTACAGCAAGGTGGTGCATGGTTCGAAATCGGTATTTCAGCGATCCCGGAAGAAGTCCGTGAGGATCCGCGCGCAGTCCTCGGCCAGGACGCCCTCCACGACCTCGGGCCGGTGGTTGAGCCGGCGGTCGCGTATGACGTCCCAGAGGGAGCCGGCCGCGCCCGCCTTCTCGTCCCGGGCGCCGTAGACCACGCGGTCCACCCGGGACTGGACGAGTGCGCCCGCGCACATCGTGCAGGGTTCGAGCGTGACGACCAGCGTGCAGCCGGTCAGCCGCCACTGTCCGAGCAGCGCGGCGGCCCGCCGGATCGCCAGTACCTCGGCGTGGGCCGTGGGGTCGCCGGTGGCCTCGCGCTCGTTGTGCCCCGCCGCGAGCACCGTCGTACCGTCCGGGGACAGCAGGACGGCGCCGACGGGGACGTCGCCGCCCCGGACGGCCAGGGCGGCCTCGTCCAGGGCGAGACGCATCGCGGGCCGCCAGCGGTCGCGCACCGGGTCCGGGACCGCCGGGTCCGCGGTCACCGGGCCGGGGGCCCGCCCCGGGTCGCCGGGCGTGGCGGGCGGAGGGGTGTGCGGCGCGGTCAGCGGACGGTCTCCAGCACCTCCGAGGCGCCCAGGGCGTCGGCGATGGCGCCCAGCGCGTCCTCGGCGTCCAGTGTGCGCAGCTCCTTCTCGCTGACGCCCAGGTCGTCGAGGATCTGGCTGTCGCCCACCGGGCTGTGCGGCACCGCGTCGGCGGCCGAGCCGTCGGCTTCCTCGTTCTCGTCCTCGGACTCACCGTCCTCCGTGCCGTCGAGGTCCAAGGAGTCCAGGTCGGGGCCGTCGTCGGCGCCGGGCTCCCGGCCCAGCAGTTCGTCGGTGAGCAGCAGCTCGCCGTACGCGCTGCGGGCGGCGGCGGCCGCGTCGGAGACGTAGATGCGAGGGTCGTCCTCGCCGTCCACGCGGACGACGCCGAACCAGGCGTCCTCCTGCTCGATCAGGACGAGCACCGTGTCCTCTTCGGGATTGGCTTCCCGGGCCAGGTCGGCCAGATCCGACAGGGTCTCCACATCGTCGAGCTCTGTGTCGCTCGCTTCCCACCCGTCTTCGGTGCGCGCGAGCAGTGCGGCGAAGTACACCGTGACTCTCCCACTGGTCATAGGCGTGCCGGTTGGGGGTCCCCCCGGCGGAGGTTATTGGGCGGGGAGAGCTGTGCTCCGAGCCCCACCCACTCGGAATCGTGGCAGAAACAAGGCGTTCAGGGGACGTCTTCGGCTCCCTGTGTCTTGCTGTTTTGATCGTGCGTCCGAACTGAAGGGCAAACGACCCACCAGCGCGCTTGTTGCCGCCACCTGCGGATCGTACGCGGCTTTTTCAGGCGCTCACGCACCCCCACCGCCTGAACACCGGCGCGGGCGACGATCTTCCTTACCGGGTTCTTTCCGGCAGGCCACGCGATGCCGACGGTACGCCCGTCCCGCCTACCAGCGGAACGTCCGCATCCGCATGGCGTGGCGCAGCCGGGCCGTCTTGGCGCGCCGGGGCTGGACACGGGCCCGCAGGGCCCGGGCCTCGGCGAGCTCGCGCAGGAACTGGGCGCGCCGGCGCCGGCGCTCGGCGTCCGTCTCGGGCTGCTCCGCTCCGGAGTGCTCCGTCCGGGCGGCGTCCTTCGCGTCGTCGGATTCGTGGTCAGGCAGGTCAGGCACAGGCACACCACCCCCGGTCCGTCCCTCTCACTTTCCCTCGGACGGGCGGTTTGATGCCAGAGCGAGGGGCGGTCCACCGCGGTTACTGTTATGGGCATGCGTCTCCACGTCGTCGACCACCCCCTGGTCGCCCACAAGCTCACCACGCTGCGCGACCAGCGCACCGACTCCGCGACCTTCCGGCGGCTCGCCGACGAACTGGTCACCCTGCTCGCCTACGAGGCCACGCGGGACGTGCGCACCGAGCAGGTCGACATCCGGACCCCGGTGGCGCAGACCACCGGCGTCAAGCTGGCCCGCCCCCGTCCGCTGGTCGTCCCGATCCTGCGAGCCGGTCTCGGCATGCTGGACGGCATGGTCCGGCTGCTGCCGACCGCCGAGGTGGGCTTCCTGGGCATGATCCGCAACGAGGAGACGCTGCAGGCCTCCACCTACGCCTCGCGCATGCCGGAGGACCTCTCGGGGCGTCAGGTGTACGTCCTGGACCCGATGCTGGCCACGGGCGGCACGCTGGTCGCCGCCATCCAGGAGCTGATCAGGCGCGGCGCCGACGACGTGACCGCCGTGGTCCTGCTCGCCGCCCCCGAGGGCGTCGCGGTCATGGAGCGCGAGCTGGCGGGCACCCCGGTGACGGTCGTGACGGCGGCGGTGGACGACCACCTCAACGAGCACGGGTACATCGTGCCCGGGCTCGGGGACGCGGGGGACCGGCTGTACGGCGCGGCGGAGTAACGGCCGGGCGCCTCGGCGCCATAACGCCGTTGGGGTGCGGTTGCGCGGGCGGCTGCGGGTTTGTCGTGGCTTGTCGCGCAGTTCCCCGCGCCCCTTCGGGGCGCCTGCTCAGCAGCTCTTCTTCGTCGGGGCCGTCGGCTGGGGGGCGGTCAGGGCCGTCAGGGCCTTGGCCGCGTCCGGTCGGCTGGTCAGGTTCTTGAAGCCGTCGCCGATGATCAGGTCCAGGTCGGTGCCCTTGCGGGTGGGCTCGGTGCGGCGTTCGGCGCCGGAGAGTTGGGTGGCGAGCACCGGCAGCGAGGTGTTGAGCGCCGAGCCGGGGCCGAGGAGTATCCCGGTGCCCTTGACCTTCTTGTCGAAGTCCTTGCCGGCGTTGCCCACGTCGCCGATCTTGAAGCCGCGTTTCTTCAGCTCGTCCGCGGTGGTCTTGGCGAGCCCGGTGCGCGTGGTGGCGTTGTAGACGTTCACCGTGATGTCGCCGGGCTTGGGCACCACCCTGGCCTGCGCGGCGGGGTGCACCTTGGTGCGGCAGTCCGCCTTGGGGGTCACCGCCGAGGATTTCTTGGCGCCGCCCGTGAAGACGTCGATGAGCTGCAGAGTGCCCCAGCCGATCAGGCCGAGCGCGGCGGCGGACGCCACCGCGGCGAGCGCGAGCCTGCCGCGCCGCCGGCGTGGGCGCATCCGAGGGTATTTGTCCCCCGTGATCCGGTACTGGCCGCCCATGCCCGGAGGAGTCAGCATGCTCATGGGCGCAGCGTAGTGCGCCCGAGCGGCGATGCCTATTAGATGATCAGTAGACGCCGCTCAGCGGAACCCGAAAGGGTCAACCGCCCGATCGTGCGCGGGTCAGTCGAGTTCGAGTACGCGCGCGTGCAGCACCTGGCGCTGCTGGAGGGCGGCGCGGACCGCACGGTGGAGTCCGTCCTCCAGGTACAGATCGCCCTGCCACTTCACGACGTGCGCGAAGAGGTCGCCGTAGAACGTCGAGTCCTCGGCCAGCAGGGTCTCCAGGTCGAGCTGCCCCTTGGTCGTCACGAGCTGATCGAGGCGGACCGGGCGCGGCGCGACGTCCGCCCACTGCCGGGTGCTTTCCCGGCCGTGGTCGGGGTACGGCCGGCCGTTTCCGATGCGCTTGAAGATCACACGGAAAGCCTACCGGTCAAGACGTTCCGGGCGCAGCCATGGCGACGCAGTGCGACGCTGGAAAAGCCGTACCCAAACGGGCATACCGGTGTTTATCGGGAACAGAGGCCGGAGATGAGTGACAGCGAGACGCTCCCCGCGAAGGCTCAGGAGATCGCTGCCGGATACGCCTTCGCCGGCCCCGCCCTCGACCTCGGCGCCCTCCTGTGGGACGGTCGGAGCCGCCCGGACGCGCCGGTGCGCATCCCGCTGCCCATGCTCAACCGGCACGGACTGGTCGCGGGCGCGACCGGCACGGGCAAGACGAAGACCCTCCAGCTGATCGCCGAGCAGCTCTCCGCGCAGGGCGTGCCGGTGTTCCTCGCGGACATCAAGGGCGACCTGTCCGGCATCGCGCAGCCCGGCCGGGCGGACGGCCGGGTCCAGGGGCGCGCCGCCGAGGTGGGACAGCAGTGGACGCCGGCCGGTTTCCCCGCCGAGTTCCTCGCCCTCGGCGGGCTCGGCCGCGGTATCCCGGTGCGGGCCACCGTCACCAGCTTCGGCCCGGTCCTGCTCTCCAAGGTGCTGCAGCTCAACCGGACCCAGGAGCAGTCCCTCGGCCTGATCTTCCACTACGCCGACACCAAGGGCCTGGAGCTGATCGACCTCAAGGACCTCAGGGCGGTCGTCGCGTTCCTGATCTCCGACGAGGGCAGGGCCGAGCTGAAGAACATCGGCGGCCTGTCCACCGCCACGGCCGGGGTGATCCTGCGCTCGCTGACCGCCTTCGAGGCGCAGGGCATGACGGACTTCTTCGGCGAGCCCGAGTTCGACACGGCCGACCTGCTGCGGACGGCGCCCGACGGACGGGGCGTCGTCTCGGTCCTGGAACTGCCCGCGGTCCAGGACAAACCGCTGCTCTTCTCGACGTTCCTGATGTGGCTGCTGGCCGACCTCTTCCACGACCTGCCCGAGGTCGGCGACGCCGACAAGCCCGGGCTGGTGTTCTTCTTCGACGAGGCGCACCTGCTGTTCGGCGACGCCTCCAAGGCGTTCCTGGACTCGATCACCCAGACCGTGCGCCTGATTCGCTCGAAAGGCGTGGGCGTCTTCTTCGTCACACAGACCCCGAAGGACGTGCCGTCCGACGTCCTCGCGCAGCTCGGCAACCGGGTCCAGCACGCGCTCAGGGCCTTCACGCCGGACGACCAGAAGGCCCTGAAGGCGACGGTGAAGACCTTCCCGAACTCCGCCTACGACCTCGAAGAACTCCTCACCGGCCTCGGCATCGGCGAGGCCGTGGTGACCGTGCTCGGCGAGAAGGGCGCCCCGACCCCGGTCGCCGCCACCCGGCTGCGCGCCCCGGAGTCCCTGATGGGCCCGGTGGACGGGGCCGAACTGGACCGTGCGGTCCAGGGGTCCGCGCTCCACGGGCGTTATGCACAGGCTGTGGATCGCGAGTCGGCGTACGAGAAGCTGTCGGCGGCGCAGGAGCGGACACCGGAGCGGACACCGCAGCAGGCACGGACCCGCCCGGAGAGTGTCCCCCGGCCGAAGCCGCCCGAGGAGGAGCCCTCGCTCGTCGAACAGGTGGTGAGCAGCGGGATGTTCCGGTCCCTGGCCCGCTCGGTCGGCACCCAGCTCGGCCGCGAGATCACCCGTTCGCTGTTCGGTACGGCCCGGCGGTGGCGGTAGACCGCCTCCGCCGGCACGTCAGCGGCCGTCCTTCTTCGCCGGCCGCTGCGGTTGCGGGTTCTTCTGTTCTCCCGGGGGCAGCGCGCTGCGCCTGGCCTCCGCGCGCAGCAGGGCGCGCAGGACCGCGTACGGGTCGGTGGGCATGGCTGTGTTCCTCGCGTCGAGCTGACAGGCCTGCGGAAGCGGGCGTCCGTCAGCAGCGCAGGACCACCGTGCGCAGCAGGGGCAGGGCGTGCGGCGGCCGCGGCGGGACGGGGCACGGGCGTGCCGCCGGGCGGACGGGCGCCGGGTCGCGCAGGGGCGTGGGGCGCTCGGGCAGGTCGGCCCGGTGGACGCCACCGGCGGGCGGCCGCAGGAGCGCCGAGAGGGCGTCGTGTCCGTCGCTCTCCGCGGACTCGGCGGCCGCGGCCGGTACGGGTGCCGCCTGGGCCTGCACCTGGGCTCCGGGCACCAGCAGGACGAGCAGCAGCACGAGCAGCCGCAGCCGGGCGTGGCGGCGTGGCGTGCGGCGGCGTGCGGTGCTCACACCGGTCACCTGCCCACGGGAGGTGCCGACTGCAGCGCCCGGCCGCCGAGATCCGCTCGCTCGGCGTACCCGCGGGGCGCGGCGTTGACGGCGGCGGTCACAGCGTGTGGGGAACCTGACGGGCGCGCCCGCGGATGCGGATCGCGGTGACGATCTCGATGACGCCGACGGCCACCAGCCAGCAGCCGCCGACGAGGGTCAGCACGGCGACCGACGTGAACGGCGAGTCGATCAGCACGATCCCGGCGATGAAGGTGACGATCCCGAGGAGGATCTGCCAGCCGCGGGCGGGCATGCTGCTGTCGGAGGCGGCCGCCAGGGTCTGGGTGATGCCGCGGATCAGCCAGCCGATGCCGATCCACAGGGCGAGCAGCAGGATCGACTGCATGGGCCCGCGGAAGCAGAACAGGCCCAGCAGGATCGACAGGGCACCGCTGATGAAGGCGAGCACACGCAGCGAGGTCGTCCTGTGCGTGCCGAAGGCGGCGACCAGCTGGAAGATGCCGCTGACGACGAGGTACACGCCGAACAGGACACCCGCGACGGCCAGGGAGGGCCCCGGCCAGACCAGCACCAGCACACCGAGGATCAGCGAGGCGATGCCGGTGCCCATGACGACCTGCCAGGCGGCCCGGGACAGGGCGTGCAGGGGGCCTTCGAGCGGCGGCTCGGGCTCATGGTGTCCGTGCGGCCCCTGTCCCGCGTGGACGTTGCGGTCGTCGTACTCCCGGCCCCAGGTGGGGCCACCGCCGGGTGGCTCGGTCATGCTCCATGCTTGGCCCGCCCGCGCGGGTCCTGCCACCGGGGTGGGCCGGGCGGCTGAACCACCCGGTCGAGCCACCCGGCCGGGTCACCGGGTTGAGCCACCCGGCCGAGCGCCGGCCGAGTCACCCGGCCGAGCGCCGGCCGAGTCACCTGGCCGAGCGCCGGCCGAGTCACCCGGCTGCCCGACGGTCCTGGCTACGTCCTGGCCGTCCAGGAGGCCTTGGCAGCCTTGGCAGCCTTGGCGGCTTTGGCGGCGGCCTTCATCTCCTGCTTGTGGGCGCGCACCTTGGCCAGCGACTCGGGCCCGGTGATGTCGGCGACGGACCGGTACGACCGCGCCTCGCCGTACGCTCCCGCCGCCTCCCGCCAGCCCTCCGGCTGCACGCCCAGCTGCTTGCCGAGCAGGGCGAGGAAGATCTGCGCCTTCTGCGTGCCGAACCCCGGCAGGTCCTGAAGCCGCCCGAGCAGCTCGGCCCCGCTGCCGACGCCCCGCCACACCGCCTCCGCGTCCCCGTCGTAGTGCTCGACGAGGAACTGGCACAGCTGCTGGATCCGCTTGGCCATCGAGCCCGGGTAGCGGTGCACGGCGGGCTTCCCGGACAGCAGCGCGGCGAACGCCTCCGGGTCCATGGCCGCGATCTCGTGCGCGTCCAGGTCCTCGGCGCCCATCCGCCCGGCGATGGTCGCCGGTCCCTTGAACGCCCACTCCATCGGAACCTGCTGGTCCAGCAGCATCCCGGTGAGCGCGGCGAGCGGGCTGCGCCCGAGCAGCGCGTCGGCCTCGGGGTCCTGGGCGAGGTGCAGGGTGACGTCCATGGGTCGATGGTCCCGCCTGCGACGTCAGGACGCGCGCCAGTACCCGAGGGCGTGCACCCGGGCCTTCGGCACGCCCAGGTCCCTGCGCACGTACGAGGCGAGCGTGCGGGTGGTGGCCGTGTCGCAGGCGATCCAGACGTACGGGTCGGGGGTGCCGTCGAGTACGGCGGGCAGCTCGGCGCGGACGCGCTCGGCGAGGTGGGCGCCCGCGTCCCGGCGGGGCACCTCGCGGATCTCGTGCCGGGACGGATCGGCCCGGCAGGGGAGGCCGGCCAGGGCGCCCTCGAACCAGATCGTCGCCGGGGCCGGACCCAGGGCGCCGAGGAGGGAGTTGATCGCGGGCAGCGAGGCCGGGTCGCCGACGGCCACGACGTGCGAGGGCGCGGGGTCGGGGTGCTGGAAGCCGGTGCCCTGGACGGACGCCTCGATCGTGTCCCCGGGCCGGGCCGTGCGCGCCCAGTCGGCGGCGCACCCCTCGTGCAGCGCGAACTCCAGGCCGAAGGTGCCGGTGACCGGGTCCGGGTCGACCAGGGTGTAGGCCCGCTGGTGCGGGCGGCCTGCGTCGGAGAACCACAGCCGTACCCACATCGTGGGGTGGACGCCGGTCGCGGCGAGCAGTCCGCCGTCGCTCAGCCGCAGCCGCCGGTAGTGCGGGGTGACCTCCTCGGCCCCGGTGACCGTGCACACGAAGTCCTTCGCGCGCAGCAGTCGCAGGACCGCCCCCTCCCAGCCCCGCCCCTGCCCCATGGCGCCTCCACCCCTCGCGTACGATTCCCCCACCACCGACTTAGGCAAGGCTAACCTAAAACAAAGGGGTGTCCCAGGGTGACCACCGAGATCTACCGCGATGCCTGGGGCATCCCCCATCTGCGTGCCTCCGGCGCCCGCGCGCTCGCCCGCGCCCAGGGGCGGGTCACCGCCCTGGACCGCGCCTGGCAGATCGAGGTCGAACGGCACCGCTTCCAGGGCACCTCGGCCTCCTTCCTCGGCGCCGACGCCCTCGCCTGGGACGTCTTCGCCCGCCGCGCCCGCCTCGACGACACCGCGAGGCGCTGTTTCACCGCGCTGGAGCAACGGGACCCGCAGACGGCCGCCTGGGTCCGGGCGTACGTGGACGGCGTCAACGAGGGCCTCGCGGACGGCGTCCGCCGGGCCCCCGAATTCGCCCGGACCGGCCTCGTGCCCACCCCCTGGCAGCCCTGGACCCCGCTCGGCATCTGGCTCGGCGCCCACATCCTCTTCGCCGGCTTCCCCGCGAAGCTCTGGCGCGAGCAGGTGACACGGCACCTGGGCAGCGAGGCGGTCGCCCTGTTCGCCACGGACGGCCCCGGCACCGCGGGCAGCAACGGCTGGCTGATCTCCGGCGACCGCACCGCCACCGGCCACGCCCTGATCGCCGGCGACCCGCACCGCTTCATCGAGGAACCGGGCGTCTACCAGCAGATCCGCCTCTCCTGCCCCGAGTTCGACGTCATCGGCCTGGCCGTCCCCGGCGTCCCCGGCATCGCCCACTTCGGCCACACCGGCACGGCCGCCTGGTCCATCACCAACGCCATGGCCGACTACCAGGACATCTACCGGGAACGCCTGCGCCGCACCGGCGCCGGCGTGGAGGCCCTGGGCCCCGACGGCCACTGGCACCGCGCCCGCCGCCACACGGAGAAGGTGGAGATCGCGGGCGAGGACCCCGTCGAGATCGAGGTGATCGAGACGGAGCGGGGCCCGGTGATCGCCGGGGGCCCGGAGGGGTTGGAGGCGGGGGTTCTTGCCGGGGGTTCGGAGGGGTCGGTGTCGGGGGTTGTTGCCGGGGGTTCGGAGGGGTTGGTGTCGGGGGTTGTTGCCGGGGGTTCGGAGGGGTTGGTGTCGGGGGTTGTTGCCGGGGGTTCGGAGGGGTTGGAGGCAGCGGCGGCGGCCGTACAGCCGGAATCGACGCCCGCCTCGCAGTCCGCCGGAGACTGCGCGCCTGCACACGCCCCGCAGCCCGCTGCAGACCGCGCACCCGCACAGGCCCCACGGCCCGCCGCAGGCAGCGCACCCGCACACGTCCCGCAGGCCGCCGACGGCGAGGACGACCCACAGGGGCCACCCGCACGTGACGACGAAAGCCGCACGGGTGGTGCGGGTGGGAAGAAGATGCCTGCCGAAGGCGAAGCCGAGGCGGCGGCGGAGCCCATCGCCCTCACCCTCCGCCACCCACCCCGAGTGACCGAAGACCTCGGCTTCAGCACCCTCCTTCCCCTCCTCCGAGCCCGCCGCGTCGAGGACATCGACGCCGCCTTCGACTCCTGGGCCGAGCCGGTCAACGTCGTACAGGCGGCCGACACCGAGGGCGGCCTCCTGCACCGCGTGGCAGGCAGGGTCCCGCTGCGGGCGGAGCCGAACCGCCTCCGCGTCGTCCCCGCCTGGCACCCCGGTACCGCATGGCACGGCTGGCACGACACCCCGTACGCGGGCCTGACCGACGGCATCGCCGTGATGGCCAACCAGCGCGGCCCCGCGACCCCGCTCGGTGTCGAGTTCGCCCCACCGCACCGCGCCGACCGCATCCACGCCCTGCTCCAGGAACGCCGCACCTGGTCCGCGGCCGACCTGCCCGCGATCCACACCGACACCCTCCTCGCCTCCGCCGCCCCCCTTCTCGACCACCTCGCCGCGCTCGACGGCCTCACTCCCGGGGCGGCCCGCCTGCGCGACCGCCTGCTGTCCTGGAACCGCCACATGGACGCCGACAGCGCCGAGGCCGCCGCCTACGCGGCGGTGCGCACGGCGCTCGTACGCCGGCTCGCCGCCCACCCGGCGTTCGCCGCCCTCATCGAGCCCCCCGCCTACCCCGAGGTCCTGCTCCCCTGGCTGGCTCTCGCGCCCCGCATCGGGTACGCCCTCGAACACCTCCTGCGCGCCGAGGAGTTGTTCGGCATCGACCGCGCCGCGGCCGTCCGTGCCGCCGTGGAGGAGGTCGCCACCGCACCACCGGCCGGCACCTGGGCCGACACCCACCGCCTCGCCCCCTGGAGGGCGCTGCCGGGGGAGCCGTACGAGGAGCCGGGCCTGGCCGGTGACCACGACTGCGTGCTGTGCACCTCGGCCGTACCCGGGCTCACCGACCGCTCGGCCCGCGGCCCGGCCGCCCGCTACGTCTGGGACCTGTCCCGCCGCGAGGACAGCCGCTGGGTGGTCCCCTTCGGCGCCGACGGCGTCCCCGGCGCCCCGCACCACCGCGACCAACTCACCTTGTGGCTCAAGGGAGAACTGGCCCCGGTCGTCACCGACTGGACCCTGCTCACGCTCGAACACACCGAGGAGACCGAGGAGACCGATGACTGACCCGCGCACCCCCGCACCTGCTGCCGCACCTGCTGCCGTGCCCGCTCCCGTACCTGCTGCCGTGCCCGCTCCCGTACCTGCTGCCGTGTCCGCTCCCGCACCCGCTGCCGTGCCCGCTCCCGCACCCGCTGCCGTGTCCGCCCCCACCTCCGCCGCCACGCCCGTCCACGAGCAGCGCATCGACGGCTTCGGCACCGTCCGTATCCGTCCCCTCGACCCGGTGGCCGACGCGGACGTGGTCCATGCCTGGGTGAGCGCCGAACGCGCCGTGTTCTGGGGCATGACCGGCCTCACCCGGGCCCAAGTGGCCGACATCTACGCCCATATGGCCACCCTCGACACCCACCACGCCCACCTCGTCACCAAGGACGGCGAACCGGCCGCCCTGCTCCAGACCTACGAGCCCGCCGCCGACCGGGTCGGGGAGTGCTACGAGGTCCTCCCCGGCGACATCGGCGTGCACCTCCTCCTCGCCCCCGCCCCGGCCTCCGGCCCGCGCCCCGGCTGGACCTCGGCCCTGCTCACCGCGATGGCGGCGTACGTCCTGCTGGTCCTGGACCGCCGCCGGGTCGTGGTGGACCCGGACGTGCGCAACACCAGGGCGATCGCCCGCTTCGAACGCCAGGGATTCGGCCAGGGCCCCGAGGTGGTGCTCCCCGAGGTCGACATCCCGGACGTGTACCTGCCGGAAAAGCGCGCTCAACTGGCCTTTCTGGAGCGGGAGGTAGCCTTCCCGGGTGACCACGCCTGATGAGCTGATCGCCCACTACGGCCTGGAGCCGATCCCCCGCGAGGGCGGCCTCTTCCGGCGCACCTGGGCAGGACCCGAGCGCCCGGACGGCCGCCCCGAGGGCTCCGCCGTGGTGGCGCTGCTCACCGCGGACGACTTCTGCGCGCTGCACCGCCTGACCAGCGACGAGATCTGGCACTTCTACCTGGGCGACCCGCTCCACCTCCTGCTCCTCGCCCCCGACGGCACCAGCCGCACCGCCGTCCTGGGCCCCGCGCTCGGTGCCGGACAGCACGTTCAGCTCACCGTCCCCGCCGGCACCTGGATGGGCGGCAGGGTGACACCCGGCGGTGCATGGTCCTTCTTCGGCTGCACGATGGCCCCCGGATTCACCTACGAGGGGTACGAACACGGCGACGCGCAGGACCTCACGGCGCGTTACCCGGCCGAGGCCGCCCGGATCGCGGAACTGTGCCGCCCATGACCCTGCTCGACGGACAGACCGCCCTGGTGACCGGCGCGGGCGGCGGCATCGGCCGCGCCATCGCCCTGCGCCTCGCGGAGGAGGGCGCCGCGGTGGCCCTCCACTGCCGTACGGCCGTGCAGGCGGCCGGCGAAGTCGCCGCGCGCATCCGGGACTCGGGCGGCGAGGCGGCCGTCCTGCAGGCGGACCTCACGGACGAGGAGGCATGCCACCGGCTGGTCCGCGAGACGACCGACTGGTCCGGCGGCCGGCTCACCGCCCTCGTCAACAACGCGGCCGTCCAGCCGGCGCAGCCCCTGCCCGGCATGACGGCGGCCGAGTGGCGCACGGTCGTCGACACCAACCTCACCAGCGTCTTCGCCTGCACCCAGGCCGCGGCCCGGCACATGGGCGAACACGGCGGCGGCACCATCACCCACATCGCCTCCATCGAGGCAGCCCACCCCGCCCCCGGTCACGCCCACTACAGCTCCGCCAAGGCGGCCGTCGTCGTGCACGCCCGCGCGGCCGCCCTGGAGTACGGCCCCCACGGCATCCGCGTCAACTCGGTCTCGCCCGGCCTGATCGACCGCGAGGGCCTCGCCGATGCCTGGCCGGACGGCGTGCGCCGCTGGCTCGACGCCGTCCCCGCCGGCCGCCTGGGACGCGCACGGGACGTGGCCGACGCCTGTGTGTTCCTCGCCTCGCCCCTCGCCTCCTGGATCACGGGCCACGACCTCGTGGTGGACGGCGGGGTGTCGGCCCGGCCGACGTGGT
This sequence comes from Streptomyces sp. NPDC020362, assembly GCF_040642095.1. Lineage (NCBI taxonomy): Bacteria > Bacillati > Actinomycetota > Actinomycetes > Kitasatosporales > Streptomycetaceae > Streptomyces > Streptomyces sp. NPDC020362. The sequence goes on along the minus strand of NZ_JBFAET010000011.1, from coordinate 83,000 downwards.
GAGGGACCTGGTGAGCACGGAAGCCGATCTCTGCGTATCGATGGGGAGGGCATGCGGAGGACCCGCGGACGGAGGGATCAGGTGCGCGACGAACACCGGTGGCTGCGGCGGCTGACCACCCTTGCCGCGGGCCTGCTCCTGCTGCTCCTCGGCACCGCGGTCCCCGCCTCGGCCCACGCGGCCCTGCGCGAGAGCGACCCCGCCGACGGGACCGTCCTCAAGTCCGCGCCCCGGCACGTCACGCTCACCTTCACGGAATCGGTGGGCCTGCTGACCGACTCGTTCCGCGTCTACGACCCCGACAACCACCGCGTGCGCACCGGCGAGGCCGGCCACGCCCCCGGCCGCTCCGACACCGCCCGCGTCCCGCTGCCCTCCCGGCTGGGCACCGGCACCTACACGGTGGCCTGGCGGGTGGTGTCCGCGGACAGCCACCCGGTGTCCGGCGCGCTGACGTTCTCGGTGGGCAAGCGCACGGCGACGACCACGAGCGTGCTCCAGGACCGCACGGAGAACCGGGCGACGACGAGCCTGTACAACATCGCCCGCTACCTCGCCTACCTCGCGGTGGCGCTGCTCCTGGGCGCGGCGGCGTTCGTGGCGTACTGCCGCCCGCCGCGGCCGGCCCACCTGCGCACCCCGGTGATGGCCGCCTGGGCGACCCTGTTCGCCTCGACGATCGTTCTCTTCCTCCTGCGATTCCCCTACGAGGAAGGCATGTCCCCGGCACGGGCGTTCGCCCTCTCCGCCCTCACCCGCACGGCCACGACCCGTCCCGGCGAACTCCTCCTCGCCCGCCTGGCCCTGCTGCTCCTGGCGGGCGCCTCGGCCCTGGCCCTGCGCAGATGGCGGCGGCGGATACCCCGCCGGGCCGCCCTGACCGCCGCCGCGGTCCTCGCCACCGCCCTCTCCCTGACCTGGGCGGCCTCCGAACACGCCTCGGCAGGCATCCAGGTCCCCGTCGCGATCGCCTCCGCCGCGCTCCACCTGCTGGCCATGGCGGCCTGGCTGGGGGGCCTGACGGCCCTGCTGCTGACGCTGCGCCGCACGTCACCGGACCCGGCCGCCCTGCCGGCGAAGGCCGTCACCCGCTTCTCGCGCCTGGCCTTCGTCTCGGTGACGATCCTGGTGGTGACCGGCGTCTACCAGTCCTGGCGGGGCCTGGGCTCCTGGCAGGCGCTCGCCGACACCTCCTACGGCCGCCTCCTGCTGGCCAAGCTGGCGGCGGTCACCCTCCTGCTCGCGGCCGCCTCCCGCTCCCGCCGCTGGACGGCCCGCCTGGCGAGCCTGCCCACGACGGCGCGACGGGACCGCATCCCGGAGCCGGCCGGCGGCCCCCCGCTCCCCCCGGCCCCCGAACCCCCCGCCGCGCCCCACCCGTTGCCGGAACGCCTGCGCCGCTCGGTGCTCGCCGAGGTGGCGGTGGGTGTCCTGGTCCTGGTCCTGACGACCCTCCTGACGAGCACCCTGCCGGGCCGGGCCGCGGCCGAGGCCGCCGACTCCACGGCGCCGGCGACCGGCCTCCAGACGGCCTCGGTCACCACGATCCCCTTCGACGTCGGCACCCCCGGCGGCCACGGAAAGGTCCAGATCACCCTGGACCCCGGCCGGGTCGGCACGAACTCCGTCCAGGCGGTGGTCTACGGCCCCGACGGCGGCCTGTCCTCCGTCCCCGAACTGCGCATCACCCTCACCCTCGCCGCCCAGCGGATCGGCCCCCTGGACACCAAGGTCACCGACCGGGGCGGTTACTGGGCCGCCGACTCCTTCGACCTGCCGATCCCGGGCACGTGGACGATGAAGGTGACGGTGCGGGTGTCGGAGGTGGACCAGGTGACCGTTTCGAAGACCGTGCGGGTGGCGCGGCAGCAGTGGTGAGCGAGTCGAAGACCGTGCGGGTGGTGGGGCAGCAGTGGTGAGCGAGTCGAAGACCGTGCGGGTGGTGGGGCAGCAGTGGTGACCGTGTCGAAGACCGTGCGGGTGGTGGGGCAGCAGTGGTGACCGAGAGCGTCGTGATCGAGGGCGTGGAGTTCGCCGCGGCGCTCACGCTCCGGTCGGGCGTCGGGCTGCTGGCCCTGCACGGCAGCAAGGAGGGCGGCACGGCGGAGCTGGCCCACGAGGTCGCGGCCCGCACGGGCACCAGCTGCCTGGTCTTCACCCAGCCGGCCGGCGACCCGGTCCACATCCCGTCGCATCGGATGGCCGTACCCCACTGCGAGAGCCTCCAGGAGTTCCTCGCCGCCGTGACGGTGGTGGTCTCGCTCCACGGCCACCTGCGGCCCGACTTCCCGCGCACGATCTTCCTGGGCGGCGGCAACCGCACCGCGGCCGGCACCCTGGCCGACAGCCTCGCCCTGCTCACCCCGCCCTTCGACACCGTGACGGACATGACCGCCATCCCGAGCGGCCTGCGCGGCCTGCACCCGCGCAACCCCGTGAACCTGGCCCCGGCCAAGGGCGTCCAGGTGGAGCTCCCCCTGAGCGCCCGGACCCAGCACCCCGGGAAGGTCCAGGGAGCCCCGGACCTTCCCCCGCGGCCGGTGACGGAGGCGCTGACCGCGGGGGTCGGGCGGCTGACGGCCGAGCGGCCCGGATGACCACCGGCCGCGGTGAGGCGGCTTCCGCCCGCCGCCAGGACGCGGACGGTCGGGAACCGCCCGCCCGTACCATGGCGGCGTGAACTCGTACTGGCACGTCGTCCTGCCGCCTCTCGGCGCCTGACCGGGCGCGGACACCGGCGGCTTGATCCCCGGCCCCCACCGAGCCGTTGTTCGGTCAGGGGCTCCTGTCGTGCGCCCGTTTCGGATCCAGTCCCTGACGCATTCGACGACGGAAGTTCACGACCGTGCCGAACCGCACTTCTCACCTCAGTCCCGCACGCCCTGCCGCCGCCGGCCCGCGCCCCGCTCGCACCGGCTTCCTCGGCGGCCCCGCACCCATCCTGACCTCGGCCGTGCTGTGGGGCACGACCGGGACCGCCTCCTCCCTCGCACCGGGCGGCGCACCCGCGGCAGCCATCGGCTGCGCCGGTCTCGCCCTCGGCGGCATCCTGCTGTTCCTCACCTCCCGGGGCGCCCGTTCCCTGCCCGCCGCCTGCACGGGCCGTGATCGGTGGCGGCTCGTGGCGGGCGCGCTCGCGGTGGCCGGGTATCCGGTCACCTTCTATCCGGCCGTGGCCCGCACCGGTGTGGCGGTGGCCACCGTGATCGCGCTGGGCAGCGCGCCGGTCCTCGCCGGGCTGCTGTCCTGGCTCGGCGGACGGGCCCGGCCGACCGCACGCTGGACGGCCGCGACCGCGGCCGCCGTACTCGGCTGCACCCTTGTGGTGCTGGGCCCCGAACTGGCCGGGCAGGCCACGCCGGTGGACCTGACAGGTGTCGCGCTCGCCGCCTGCGCGGGACTGTCGTACGCCCTCTACTCGCTGATCGGCGGCGGGCTCATCACGCACGGACACCCCTCCGGCGCGGTGATGGGCGTCCTGTTCGGCGCGGCCGGGCTGCTCGTCCTGCCGCTCGTGCTGTTCGCCGGTCCGCACTGGCTCGCCACCGCCCGGGGCGCGTCGGTGGCGGTGTACCTCGCCCTGTTCACCGTCTGCCTGGCCTACCGGCTCTTCGGGCACGGGCTGCGCCGTACGCCCGCGTCGGTGGCCACGTCGCTGACCCTGGCCGAGCCCGCCGTCGCGGCGGTCCTGGGCGTCACCGTCCTCGGGGAACGCCTTCCGGCCGCGTCCTGGAGCGGGCTGGCCGTCCTGGCCCTGGGCCTGGTCCTGCTGGCCTTCCCGGGCAACCGGGGCCGATAGGCCCTCGACCGCCCTGACAGGGGGCGGAGCGCTCCCGTCGGCTCACTTCCGCCGGAGCACCACGCCCCCTGTCGGGTGTCGGTTGGCACGCCTGTCCGGTGAACAGAAACATCCATATGGCTCATTCATTCGAGTCGAGACCCTCGAACGAGGTACTTGCAGTCAACCCTGCTTGACGTGATCAAGAACCTCAGGTCGGCCGCCCTCGTGGCCGCGCTCCTCGTCGTGCCCCTCGCGGCGCCCGCTCCCGCCCAAGCGCACAACGGCTCCGCCCCGGCCCGGGCCCAGGGCCGCTCCGTCCAGACGTACACCGTCCCCATCGCGGGCGCGGTCCACGAGCTTCCGATCGCCGCGGAGAAGCGGGAGGGCTATCAGCGCACGAGCTTCAAACACTGGAACGCGGGCAAGAACCCCACCGACGGCTGCAATACCCGGGCGGAGGTGCTCATCGCCGAGGCGATCGAGCCTCCCCAGATCCTGCCGGGCTGCAAGCTGTCCGGTGGGAGCTGGTGGTCGTACTACGACTCCAAGACGATCACCTCGGCCGCCGCCCTGGACGTCGACCACATGGTGCCGCTCGCCGAGGCCTGGGACTCCGGCGCATCGCAGTGGACCGCCGGGCGGCGCGAGGCCTACGCAAACGACCTCGACGTCCCGACCTCCCTCGTCGCGGTGTCGGCAGCCTCGAACCGCAGCAAGGCCGACCAGGACCCGGCCGAGTGGCTGCCGCCGACCGTCTCGGTCACGTGCCGGTACATCTCGGAATGGGTCGCCACCAAACTCCGCTGGGGACTCACCGTCGACGCCGTCGAGCTCGACGCACTCGACCAGCTCGCGCAGGCGTGCCCGGAGACGACCGTGACGTACCGTCCCGCACCCTGATGCACCGGACCGTACGGTGATTCACCGGCCCGTACGGTGGTGCACCCTCCTGCGCCGTGATGCGCCGGCCCGCACCATGATGTAAAGGCCCGCGCCATGACGCCGCGGCCCCGCCCCGCCACGGGCGGGGCCGCTCCCGTGGGCGCACGGGTTCCGTCCGCACGGTGGACGTCGCCGCGCAGCGTCACTCCAAGAGCCCAGTCGACGATGGCTCACCCGCACGGCAGACCCGGCGAGCCGCAGCCTGATGCGTCCGGGAGACTACGATCCGTCACCGAGTGAACACGGGCGGTCCATTCCGTCCGGCATGGGCGAACGCCCCTCACACCGGAGGAGACGGGATGACGCCACGTACCGGCAGAACCTGCTGGAGGCGCTTCGCCATTGTCCTGGTCTCCGGGGTCGCCGCCTCTGCCGCTCTCGGCATCGCCATGGCGCAGGGAGTCCTGGCCGCGTCGTTCTTCATCTCCGGCCAGAAGATCCAGGTGACCGCGGACAAGATGATCAACCGCGGAGTCAGCATCTACGGCATGGTCGACGTGACCCGGAAGGGCAAACTCGTGCCGGTCCTGGTCACCGGCGCCCGTCGGGTGACGGTGATCGGGCTGTGCCAGTCCGTGGTGGTCGACATCCCGGTCCTCGGCCCGCAGACGTTCCGGCTCACCGGCGGCGAGGAGCGGCCGGTCGAGGCGTCGGAGCTGTTCCTCGACGAGATCTCCGAATCCGCCGGGCAGGCGGACTTCCGCGGCCTCGACGTCGGTATCGCACAGGGCGAGATCACCAAGGGGCCGATCAACCCGGGCGACAGGCACTCGCGGTTCTTCGATCCCGACGGTCCCGGCCAGCAGGCCCTGTCGGCCACCCTCACCGACGTGCGCCTGACCGCGGTCGCGGTTACGGCCGGCACTTTCCACGTTCCCGGCCTGCGCGCGCGCGTCATCCAGGGCCGCGACGAATGCTTCTGACCTCAAGGGCGGGACACATGCTCACCGACGTCTTCGGCAGACCCGTGAACCTGCGCGCCACGGCCGCGGGCGTCCGGCGAAGGTTCAGAGTCTGGCGCGGTGAACGCCCTTTCTGGGCCGGGCTGTTCACCTTCAAGGCCGGCCTGCCCATCCTGTACCTGCCGTACGCGCACCTGCATCTGGGCGGCATTCCGCTGGCTCTGTCCACCACGTCCGGCGCGGGGTCCCTGGTCATCGGAGTTCTTCTCATGGCACTGGGCCTCACCCTCTGGTACCACCAGCACCTTCGGATGTTCGCCGGTATCGCCACCCTGCTGCTCGCGCTCATCTCCTTTCCCGTCGCGAATTTCGGCGGCCTCCTCCTCGGTCTGGGTTCCGGCCTCGTCGGCGGAGCCCTGGCCTGTTCCTGGATCCCGCCCGCTGCTGCCCCGGCGTCGGCGTCCGCGGCGCCGTCGGAGACGAGCAGCGGGTCAACGGCCGCGCCGACGGCGGGAGAGGGCCCACGTGACATGTGACGAGCACACCCGCCCCGCACCGGACGGACCTGAGCCCGCGCCCGTCCGCCCGAACCGCATCGGGCCGCACCCCCGCGTGCCGAGGCCCCTCGTGTGCGCGCTGGCCCTGGCGGCAGTGCCTCTCGCTCTGCATGTCACCCCGCCCGTGGCGACGAACACGCTGCCTCCCCTCGCAGGCACGACGCGGATGCCCACGAGCGGGACGCCCACCTTCGCAGGCACGACGCGGATGCCCACGAGCGGGACGCCCACCTTCGCAGGCCCGACGCGGATGCCCACGAGCGGGACGCCCACCCTCGCAGGCCCGACGCGGATGCCCACGAGCGGGACGCCCACCCTCGTGGGCCCGACGCCGATGCCCACGCGCAGTGCGTCGGCACTTGCAGGCACCGCGCCGACGCCCACGAACGGGGCGCCGGCACCCACTCGTGCCGCCGCGACGTCATCCCCGGCACGGGCACGGGCGGCGCATCCGCCGGTCCGGCCCGCCTCCGAGCCCTGGGTGCTGGGCGCCGCCAGGCTCGTCCTGCACGCCGGCACCTTCCGCGGCCCGGTCACCGTGCGCACGGCGGGCGGGACCGTGCGGGCACTGGAGCTCACCGTGCGGTCGCTGGACGCCACCCGGCTCGACGTGACCATGGGCCGCGGTTCCACAGCCCTGCGCCTGAGTGCCCGTCCCGCGACGACCTCGACGCTCAGGGGGGAGGGCGGCGACCGTGTGGTCACCCTCTACATCCGCAGGCTGTCGGGCACGGTCGAGAGCCTCGGCGGTGCCCCGCTGCCGGTGCACCGCACCGTCACCATCACCCCCGACGCCGTGCCTCGCTGGCTCTCCCACCCTGCCGTTCCCGGCCGCACGCTCATCTTCGACGGCGTGACCGTCAGAGCGGTCGCGCAGTTCGGCGGCACCCTGTCCATCACCGGGCCGAGGCTCCGTGTCGCGGCGGGCTGAGCGCGCGGACGGCGCGGTACCGGCTCCGGATCCGGCTCGGCACCCCTGACGCCGGGGAGACACGCCGGCGGGGCTTCCGCTGCGTGCTGCGCTGACCGCGTCCGGCCGTCCGGACCATCGGCCGTCCGGACGGTCAGACGGCCGATTGGTGAGGCCGGGCCGTCGGGAGGCCGGGCCGCCGGAAGGCCGGAAGGCTGGAGGACCGGCACAGGGCTCCGCCCGTCGGAGCCTCGTGGGAGCCTGCAGCGGACCGAACCCGTGAGGGGTTGCCCCCGACACGCTTTCCAAGTCTGTCGGCGCCTGGCTGGGCCGCGTGTACGGCCATGGAACGAGGCGATTGGTGCAGCTCTTGTGACGTCGCGAGCCTGGCGTTGGGGGCAAGGCTGCTCACGACATGACAGCAATCGCGAAGGAGCGCAATCTGGGAGAAGTGGAGGGGTGACACCTGGCGATCGATCAGGCGAGGCGAGCTGTACATATGGCGTCGAGGCCCGCCGGAGGTTGCGTCGTTCCTGCCCAGAACGTCCGCCGGGTTCGTTGGGCGCTGAGAGACGAAAGGTCACTCATGCCGCAATCCATGCGCGCGCTCGTAGCCGGAAAGGTCGGCGAGCCGAACGACGTCCTGCGGCTGGAATCCCGGCCTGTTCCCACGCCAGAAGCCGGCCAGGCGTTGATCCGTGTGAAGGCGACTCCGATTCACGCCAGCGATCTGCACGTGCTGCGTGGCCGCTACGGTTTCTCCCCCGAGTTTCCCACCGTCGGGGGCCACATGGAATGCGTGGGCCGTATTGAGGCCCTGGGCCCGGATACCGAGGGACTGAAGATTGGCGAGCGCGTGGTGGCCGTTGCTGTCCCGGCGGTACCCGGGCCGCGTGTGGCCGGCACCTGGCAGGAATACCTTGTTGCCGATACGCATAGGCTTCTGCCGGTCCCCGATCGTCTGAGCGACTCCAGCGCCTGTCAACTCGCTGTCAACCCGTTGACCGCGCTGCTCCTGGTGACTCGCGAACTCGACGTACAGCCGGGTGAATGGTTGGTGCAGACGGCCGCGGGCTCCACCGTCGGCCGGCTCGTCATTCAGCTGGCCAGGCATCTGGGCATTCGCACGATCAATGTGGTGCGGCGGCGCGATGCCGTTGAGGAGATCAAGGCGCTGGGTGGCGACGAGGTCATTTGCACCGAGGACGAGGACCTGTTGCAGCGTGTGGCTGAGATTGCAGGACCGGCCGGTGTGCGCAAGGCCATCGACTGTGTCGCGGGCCAGGTGGGCGCCCAGGTGTCCCAGGCACTGGCTCCGGGAGGAGAGACCGTGGTCTACGGCGCGCTCTCCACCCATCGGCAGACCGACCCGGCGGCGCTGACGATCCCGCTGCTGGCGCGCTCGGTCATCTACGAGACCAAAGTGGTCCGTGGCTTCTGGCTGAACCGCTGGTTCGGCACTGCCTCACCTGCGGATGCGCTGCGCGCGCTGTCCGAGGTCCGCAGCCTCGTCGCTGATGAAGTGCTGAGCATCCCCCAAGGCGAGCCGTTCCCGCTCGAACGCTTCGCTGAAGCCATCTCGTTCGCCGAAACACCCGCTCATGGCGCCAAACCGCTCCTCGTCTTCGAAGACGGCCGGGGCGAAGACGACAAGCAGGCCGCGGTTTCTGGATAGCGGTAGCTCTACAGAGATCGGTCGGAGACCGTCATACAGGTCGCGCATCGGCCCCAGGGTGGCGCTACGGGGTGGGGCCGTTCCGAGGTCCGGCCCCCATCGTGAGACCAGTCGACCCAAACCGAGTCGCCAGGTGAACCATTGGAGACGCGCCCCCCCACGCTCAGCATCAGCACTCATGCCAGGCCGGCTGACATCCCCTCGCGCCGACTGCCAATCGACATGACGAGGCCTCCTCCAGTCGTTTCGCCGCCCCTGGGCGGGCGCAGCCAGAATGCCAACTTCGGGGCTTCGCTTTCTTCATCGGAAGGGAGGCGTACGGGGGCACGGTGAGCGGCTGATCCCGACGCGTGCGCCTCCGTTGTACCTATTCATGAGTGGGCCGAGGCGGCAGAGCGACCCTGTGCGGTCGGGTCCATCAATGTGCCCCGACGGTATTCGGTGTCATTGGGCAGAAACTCACACGCAGGGCGCCGCAGAGGCGGCGCGCGCCCGCGCCGTGCGCGGGCCTGGAAACCCGCAGGGAAAGTTGTAACTCACTCCGTGGGGCGGGGCTGTGTGCAGCTGACGGATGACCGGAGACGGAGCGGAGTCGGTGTCCTGGTTCGTGGACACATGATCCAATGTTTGGATGATGGACACGAGCACGTCCTTGGGGCCGTTGGAACTGCTCGACGGCCGCTGGGTGGTGGGAGACACCGGCAAGAGCCACTGGGTGGAATTCCGCAGGGACGGGCTGTACCAGCACGAGCCTGACTCGGAAGGACAGCTGATCCCGTGGGCCCGGATCATGCCGGGCATGAACCTCACCATGGGCAGCAAATACCCGGCCAGGGGGTCGAACGGCTTCGGAGGGCTCCTCGGCGGCCTGCCCGGCCCCTGGCGGGGGCGCGGCAGCGGCTACCTGCACATGACGCTGCGCCACCCCTACGAGAACTGGATCGCCCGCTTCGACCGGCACCCCCGCTACTACCCCGGCGCCCACCTTGTCTTCCTTCAGACGCTGACGATGCAGGTCATCGACGCCGGGCAGGCCCGCCTCCTGGGCGACCCCGAGTGGCTGGGCCGCGTGGTCGCACGGTTGGCGCCGCAGCGGCCCCGGGGGTGGCATGGAATGAGCGAAGCGGTGACGCGGGCCGTGGAGGCGGAGGAATAAGAGCTGCCTGAGTGCGGGGCGGGTCGTGTGGCCGTCTGGAGGACGAGGCGCCGGACCGTCAAGCATCAGCCGGACCGTCAAGCATCGACTGAGACTCGACACATCCGTCGTGATGCGCCAGGGGGCGCGTCGTACTGCTCCGGATGACGGCGGTTGATGAGGGACGGCGTTCGATGAGCAGCTGGCGCAGGGCATCGCGCTGAGAACCGTTGAGGTTCAGGTCCTCGGTGAGGTGGCGGAACGTCGTGTGTGTGACTCCGCGGCTGCGGGCTTCCGCCTCGAACCGGTCGAGCCGGGGCAGCACGGCTTCGGCGTCGGGCTTCACGGGCGCTTGATCCTTTCGCCGGTCGGCGCGCCGCTGGGCCCGAACACCGACTTTCACGTCTGTAAGCGGCTTCTGCGGGACACGGGCGTACGGGACGGCCGCCTCCATGACGCTCGCCACACAGCCGCGGCCGTCCTCCTGATCCTCGGAGTCCCGGACGTCGTGATCGACGCGATCATGGGTTGGGAGGCTGGGGGGAACGGTGCGGATGCGCGCCCGGTACGTGCATGTGACCGGGTCCATGCTCCGCAAGGTCAGCAAGGTCGCTCAGCAAGTCGGGGGTGCGCTCTGGGCGCCGCCCGGCACCGAAAAAAAACTCCGACCGAGACGGAAACTGAGACGGACAACGTCGAAGGGCCCCACTGCGAACAGTGGGGCCCTTCGACATCGTGCCCGGTGAGGCACTGGCGGAGGATACGAGATTCGAACTCGTGAGGGGTTGCCCCCAACACGCTTTCCAAGCGTGCGCCCTAGGCCTCTAGGCGAATCCTCCGCCGGAAACATTACATGACCGAGGGGAGTGCTCGCGAACCCGTTCCCGCAGGCCGTCATCGGGTACAGCCCGTGGGGCGCGATCGGGTACTGTTGGGCGCAGCCCCTCACGCGGCGCTATCTGACTGAACTCCCCCAGGGCCGGAAGGCAGCAAGGGTAGGTCGGCTCTGGCGGGTGCGTGGGGGGCGCTTGCGTTTCCCGGGCGAAGGCTTGGGCGGGGCTGGATGTCAGTGGGCGCCTATAACCTCGTATGCGTGTCGTCTCTCGCGCTGTACCGCCGCTATCGCCCGGAGACCTTTGCCGAGGTCATCGGGCAGGAGCATGTCACCGACCCGCTGCAGCAGGCGCTGCGGAACAACCGGGTCAATCACGCGTACCTGTTCAGCGGGCCGCGTGGGTGCGGGAAGACCACCAGCGCGCGCATCCTGGCCCGCTGCCTGAACTGTGAGCAAGGTCCCACTCCGACGCCCTGCGGGGAATGCCAGTCCTGCCAGGACCTCGCGCGAAACGGCCCGGGGTCCATCGACGTCATCGAGATCGACGCCGCCTCCCACGGTGGTGTGGACGACGCCCGTGAGCTGCGCGAGAAGGCCTTCTTCGGGCCCGCCGCCAGCCGGTACAAGATCTACATCATCGACGAGGCCCACATGGTCACGTCGGCCGGTTTCAACGCCCTGCTGAAGGTGGTCGAGGAGCCCCCGGAGCACCTCAAGTTCATCTTCGCCACCACGGAGCCCGAGAAGGTCATCGGGACCATCCGGTCGCGGACCCACCACTATCCGTTCCGGCTCGTGCCGCCGGGGACGCTGCGCGACTACCTCGCCGAGGTGTGCGGGCGGGAGGACATCCCCGTCGAGGAAGGCGTGCTCCCGCTCGTCGTACGGGCCGGCGCCGGTTCCGTGCGCGACTCCATGTCCGTCATGGACCAGCTCCTCGCCGGTGCGCGCGAGGAAGGTGTGACCTATGCCATGGCCACCTCCCTCCTCGGGTACACCGACGGCTCGCTGCTCGACTCCGTCGTCGAGGCCTTTGCCACCGGCGACGGGGCGGCGGCCTTCGAGGTCGTCGACCGGGTCATCGAGGGCGGCAACGATCCGCGGCGTTTCGTCGCCGATCTGCTGGAGCGGCTGCGGGACCTGGTGATCCTCGCCGCCGTGCCGGACGCCATCGAGAAGGGGCTCATCGACGCCCCGGCCGACGTCCTGGAGCGCATGCAGGCCCAGGCCGGCACCTTCGGTGCCGCCGAGCTGAGCCGCGCCGCCGACCTCGTCAACGGAGGCCTCACCGAGATGCGCGGCGCCACCTCGCCGCGCCTCCAGCTCGAACTCATCTGCGCGCGCGTGCTGCTGCCCGCCGCCTACGGGGACGAGCGGTCCCTGATGGCCCGCCTCGACCGCCTCGAGCGCGGCGTCAGCTTCGCGGGCGGGGGCGGTGCGCCCGCCATGGGGTACGTTCCCGGACCCGAGGCCCACCCCGGCCCGGCCCAGGGCGGCGAGCCGGTGCCGCCCGGCGGTGGACCGGCCGCCGCCCGCGCGGCCGTCCGGACCGGCGGCTCCGGCGGCCAAGGTCACGCCCAGGGCCAGGGCCAGGGCCAGGCCCAGGGCCAAGGCGCTCCGGCTGGCGCGGCGCCCGCGCCCGCTCCGACGGCCCCCGCGCCCGCACCGGCTCCAGCGGCAGCTGCCCCTGCGCCCCAGGCACCCGCTCAGGCCGACCCGCATGCCGCTCCCGCTCCGGCCGACTCGCCCGCACCCGCCGCTGCCCCTTCAGCCCCTGCCCCTGGCGCCTGGCCCACGGCCGCCCCCGCCGGCGGCGGCCGGCGGCCCGGTGGCTGGCCCACGGCAGCTCCGGCGGGCGCCCAGCAGGGCCCCGCCGGCCAGCCCCAGCAGCACCAGGCACCTCCGGCCGCCGCCGCACCCTCTGCTCCGGCCCCGGCTCCGGCCTCTGCCCCGGCTCCGGCCGCTCCGACCGGCGGCCTCGACCCCCGCATGCTCTGGCCGAACATCCTGGAGGCCGTCAAGAACCGCCGCCGCTTCACCTGGATCCTGCTCAGCCAGAACGCCCAGGTGGTCGGCTTCGACGGCACCACCCTCCAACTCGGCTTCGTCAACGCCGGTGCCCGCGACAACTTCGCGAGCAGCGGCAGCGAGGACGTGCTGCGACAGGCGCTGTCCGAGCAGTTCAACGTGCAGTGGAAGATCGAGGCGGTCGTCGACCCCTCGGGCGGCTCCGCACCCCCGCCGTCCGGCGGCTCACCGGGCTTCGGCGGCGGCGGAGGCGCAGCCGGCGGCGCGGGCTACGGCGCCCCCGCTGCTCCTCGCCCGGCAACACCCCCACCGGCCTCCCCCGCGCCCGCCGCACCCCACGGCAGCGCCCCGTCCGCCCCGGCACCGTCCGCTCCTGCCCCGCAGCCCGCGTCGGCACCCGAGCCGCCGCCGGTCGCCCCCGAGGACGACACCCCCGAGGACGACGACCCCGACCTCGACGAGTCGGCCCTGTCCGGCCACGAACTGATCGTCCGGGAGCTGGGGGCGACGGTGGTGGAGGAGTTCACCAACGAGTGACCCTCCTCTGCTCCCTCTTCGGCCTTCCGGCCCTCCACCGACCCACTTCCGGTCCTCTTCGGCCTCCCGGTCCTCCGGTGAGCCCTCTTCGGGTTCTCTTCGGCCTTCCGGTCCCCCACTGACCCACTTCCGGTCCTCTTCGGCGCCGGTCGGTGAAAGGGCCCGTCCGGCGTTCGGGGATGAGGCCGTTCGGGTCGAAGTGGAGGGCCAGGGACGGCCGTCGCCGGTGCCGGCCCGCACCAGCACCGGCCTCTTGGTAGGAACGCACAACTTCCCCGGCCCCCGGAGTTCGGCAACCTTGCCATTAGGCTGACCCTCGTGAAGGTCCTCGTCATCGGCAGCGGCGCCCGCGAACACGCCCTGTGCCGCTCCCTGTCCCTCGACCCCGACGTCACCGCGCTGTACTGCGCCCCCGGCAACGCCGGCATCGCCGAAGTGGCGGAGCTGCGCCAGGTCGACGCGCTCGACGGCAAGGCCGTTGCCGCGCTGGCCGGCGACCTCGGCGCCGGACTCGTCGTCGTGGGCCCGGAGGCCCCGCTGGTCGCCGGTGTGGCCGACGCCGTGCGCGAGGCGGGCATCCCGGTGTTCGGCCCCTCCGGGCAGGCCGCGCAGCTGGAAGGGTCCAAGGCCTTCGCCAAGGACGTCATGGCGGAGGCCGGGGTGCCGACCGCCCGCTCGTACGTCTGCGGCACGGAGGAGGAGGTCGCCGAGGCCCTCGACGCCTTCGGCGCCCCCTACGTCGTCAAGGACGACGGGCTGGCCGCCGGCAAGGGCGTCGTCGTCACGGACGACATCGAGGTCGCCAAGGCTCACGCGGCCGACTGCGTGGGGGCACCTCCCGCGCCTTCCGGGCAGCGGGGGAGCGTCGTCATCGAGGACTTCCTCGACGGCCCCGAGGTGTCCCTCTTCGCCATCACCGACGGGCGGACCGTCGTACCGCTGCAGCCCGCCCAGGACTTCAAGCGCGCCCTGGACGGCGACGAGGGTCCCAACACGGGCGGCATGGGCGCGTACTCGCCCCTGCCGTGGGCGGATCCGAAGCTGGTCGAAGAGGTGCTGGAGACGGTGCTGCAGCCGACCGTGGACGAGATGCGCCGTCGTGGCACGCCCTTCTCCGGTCTCCTCTACGCCGGGCTTGCGATCACCTCGCGCGGCGTCCGTGTCATCGAGTTCAACGCCCGCTTCGGCGACCCCGAGACCCAGGTCGTGCTGGCCCGTCTGAAGACCCCGCTGGCCGGTGTGCTGCTGGCCGCCGCGAACGGCACCCTCGACGACCTGGAGCCGCTGCGCTGGCGCGAGGACGCGGCCGTCACAGTGGTCGTCGCCTCCCACAACTACCCCGGCACCCCGCGCACCGGCGACCCGATCGAGGGCCTGGACGAGGTGGCCGCCGAGGACGCCCCGCACGCCTACGTCCTGCATGCGGGGACCAGGCGGGACGGTGACGCGATCGTCAGCGCGGGCGGACGTGTGCTGTCCGTCACGGCGACCGGCCAGGACCTGGCCGAGGCCCGAGAGCGGGCGTACCGGGCGGTGGCCCGCATCCGCCTCGACGGCTCGCAGCACCGCTCGGACATCGCGGCGGAGGCAGCCGGAGCGTAACGACCGCCCGAAGTGCAACGGCCGGTCCGAGCGGGAAGGCCCGTCTGAGCGGGACGGCCGGCCGGAGTGCGACGTCGGCCGGAGCGCAACAGCCATGGTGCGCAACCGGCGAACCGCCGATCACGCGAACCGCCGATCACGCGGCCCCCGCGTCACGCGGACCCCGCGGTCACCCGGGCCCCGGATGAGAATCCGGGGCCTGATCCTTGCTGTCTGTCGCCCACCTCTGACCAAAGCCATTCCATCGGGTGAGCAATCGCCCATCCGGCTGACGGGGGCCGGGGCCCCAACTAGGGTGCGGCGCAAGCGTTCCGGCACTTGGCCCACCGGCATTGCGATGTCGGTGGCGGGTGCCACAGTGGGGGAGTGAGCAACGCCAGGACAGCGCGGGATTCGGCAGGGAGGGGGTGAGGTCGGCACGTGACCGGAATCGGTGTGGAGGCGGGCGCGCAGGCGGCGCGCTCCCGGGCGCTGGCCGTGCTGCGGCTCCGCGGCCGGGCGCTGGCGGTGGCCGTGCTGCCCGCGGCCGCCGAGGTGATCCTGCTGGCCGGCGGTTCCTCCGGCCATCTCGTCGGCCGGGGCTGGGACACTGCCCGCTGGATCGTGGGCGTGCCGGCCGTCGTCGTGCTGCTGGCCGCCGCCTGTATCGCCCTGGTCGTGGCCCGCGCCCGTCCCGCCGTGAGCCCGACCGTCCCGATCCCGGAGTCCTCCGCCCCGGATCTGTACCGGCTGGTGCGCGACCTCGCCGACCGCCTCGAGGTCCCGGCCCCCTCGGCCATAGCGCTCACCCCGGACTGCGACAGCTGGCTGGAGGACCGCACCCATCCGGCCCACGGCCCGCCCCCGCAGCCGGCGCGGGACGAGATAGCGGGCCCCGGCTCAGGCTTCGGCGCCCGGCGCCGTGCTGTCACCGCCCCCGTCCTCGTCATCGGTTCACCGTTCCTGTGGTGGATGCGCGTCGGTGAGCTGCGGGCGGTCCTCGCCCCGGTCGTCGCCGGCACGGGCCCTTCCGCGCACCCGGACATAGCCGCCGCCCGGCGCTATGTGCGCGGTCTGGACGCCGCGGTGGCCGTCGCCTCGACCGCAGGCCGCTGCCCGCTGACCCGCGGGCTGTGCGCGGCCCTCGGCTGGGCCGCCCGGCTGCTGCTGCGCGCCTGCCGCGAGCACGCGACGCTGATGGAGCGCGGGGTCGCCGCGGCGGCGGCCGAGCGCGCGCAGGCCGTGGACTACGGACTGCGGATCGTCGCCCAGGAGCAGGTCGGGCTCGCCTACGCGGGCTGGGACCGTCTGCTGACCAAGGTGGCGCTGCCCGCCTGGCGCATGGGCCGCTGGCCGTCCCGGCTCGATGCGGGCGTCGTGGCCGCGCTCACCGAGCTGTCCCGGCGCGACCGGCTGGCCGAGGGCTTCGCCTCCCGCCTCGGCGAGCGCCCGGCCTGTGACCTGCTGGAGGAGCCCGGCGCGATGGACGAGGCCGCCTCCCTGCTCGCCGCCCGCCTCTTCCACGGCGTTCCGGCCGAGTCCGGCCCGGACTGGGCGCCGGTGGACTGGCAGGCGTATCCGGAGGAGGTCGTCGACCGGACCTGGCGCGCCCACGCGGCCCGGCTGCACCGCGTCCTGGACTCCCTCGGCGTCCGCCCCACGCTCGCCTCCGCCGCCCCCGGCCCCGGCGGCCCCACCCTGGCCCGGGTCCTGGACCACCTGACCGAGCCGGATCACCCGGAAGGCGACTGCCCCGGCCCTGCCCGCCCGGCCGCGCCCGACGAGGAGTACGCCGACCCCACAGCGGGCTACGGCTCCGGCACCGCTGCGTACGAGGACACCGGCACCGCCGGGTTCGAGGGCGCCGAAACCGCCGGGTTCGAGGCCCCCGGCACCGTCGGGTCGGAGGCCGTCGGCACCGCCGGGCACGAGGACGAGGACACCCTCGGGTGCCAGGACGCCGACATCCTCGGGTACGAGGACGAGGACGCCGGCTCCGGCACCGAGCGCAGCGCCGCCCTCGCCGCGGGCCTGAGCGCGGAACTGGCCCGCGAGGAGATCTGTGCCCCGCGCGGCGCGACCGCCGCCGGCCAGGCCCTCGACAGCGAAAGCGCCCGGTGGGACGACGGCGCGCTGCCGCTCTTCCCGCTGCAGCCCCCGCGCACCGCCCGGGAACTGCTCGCCGACCACGTCACGGCGATGGTGTGCTGTGCCGCCGTGGACACGGCAGGCGCCGTCCCCGGCCTGGACTGGCTGGACGGCCCCTCCCTGCTCCTCGGGGGCGAGAGAGCGGCCGACCTGGCGCCCAAGGTGCTCAGTCTGATCGAGGAGGGAGACCCGGGCCCGCTGCGCGCCTGGCTGGCCGAGTCCGGCATACGCCCGGAGAAGCCGGTGCGACTCGTCTGACACGGCATCTCGTCCGACGAGACGGCAGGTGGTAGGACGTGTCGGCGCCACCCGGTGCCGTGGCCGACCCGGCGGCGTAACGGAGCACCATCTTCCACTTCAGGTCAATTCGCAACGAATAGTGACCGAGCCCGTGCGTTATGTGATGTGCTGGGACCGACCACGCACATGGCAAAGGCAAATGCGACATACGACAGCGCGACCGAGCATCACCTGACACAGGGCACGGGGGCATGAGGGAGGGGAGCGACCATGGCCTCGGATCGCATCCGCCGCTGGGAGTCCGGAGCACTCGCGCACGCCGTCACGGATCCCTTCGGCCAGGGCCCGGTCCCCTGGCTGCGCGGCAGTGAGACCTACTTCGACGACACGGGACACGTCGTGCCGTGGTACGTCGACCCGAGTCCGCAGCAGCCCGCCGGTGAGCTGCCGCGCGTCCCCGCGCCGCGCGCGTCCATCTCCGGGCCCCGCTCGGCCGACGACGTGCACCGCCAGATCAAGGGCTTCACCTCCACCGGAGCGGTCACGCCCGGGGAGGCGATCGACTTCCACATCACGGTCGATCCGCCGCAGCAGTTCAGCGTGGACATCTACCGGATCGGCCACTACGGCGGCGACGGCGCCTCCAAGATCACCACGAGCCCCCGGCTGTCCGGCATCGTCCAGCCCCCGCCGCTGGCCGCCGACCGCACGGTCTCCTGTCATCACTGGTGGCTGTCCTGGCGCCTCCAGGTGCCCTCCTACTGGAGCATCGGCGCCTACGTGGCCGTCCTCACCACCGCCGACGGCTACCGCTCCCACGTGCCCTTCACGGTCCGCGACGACCATCCCGCCGACCTGCTCCTGCTGCTGCCCGACATCACCTGGCAGGCGTACAACCTCTACCCGGAGGACGGCCGCACGGGCGCCAGCCTCTACCACGCCTGGGACGAGAAGGGGCGGCTGCTCGGCGAGGCCGACGCGGCCACCACGGTCTCCTTCGACCGCCCGTACGCGGGCGCCGGCCTGCCCCTGCACGTCGGCCACGCCTACGACTTCATCCGCTGGGCCGAGCGCTACGGCTACGACCTCGCCTACGCCGACGCCCGCGATCTGCACGCCGGCCGCATCGAACCCTCCCGCTACCGGGGTCTGGTCTTCCCGGGCCACGACGAGTACTGGTCCGTGCCGATGCGCCGCGCCGTCGAACAGGCCCGCGACCGGGGCACCTCGCTGGTCTTCCTCTCCGCCAACACCATGTACTGGCAGGTGGAGTTGGGGTCCTCGCCGTCCGGCGTCCCCCACCGGCTGCTGACCTGTCGCAAACGCAGGGGCCCGGGAAAGCCGGTGCTGTGGCGCGAGATCGACCGGCCCGAGCAGCAGCTGGTCGGCATCCAGTACGCGGGCCGGGTGCCCGAGCCGCATCCGATGATCGTCCGCAATGCGGGCCACTGGCTGTGGGAGGCGACCGGCGCCCACGAGGGGGACGCGATCGAGGGCCTGGTCGCCGGCGAGGCGGACCGCTACTTCCCGCGCACCCCGCTGCCCGAGCACGAGGAACGCATGCTGCTCGCGCACTCCCCCTACACCGACAACGACGGCATCCAGCGCCACCAGGAGACGTCCCTGTACCGCGCCCCCTCCGGCGCCTGGGTGTTCGCCGCAGGCACCTTCGCCTGGTCCCCTTCGCTGGACCGCCCCGGCCATGTGGACCCCCGGATCCAGCGGGCCACGGCCAATCTCCTGGACCGCATCTGCAAACGGGACTGACACCCCTGGCCAAAACCGATCGCCCGCATAAGGGAGAATCGAGGCACTTGGACAGAACCACGGGGAGGAACCGTGTCCGGATTCGTAGAAAAGCCCGAGCCGATCCAGGTTCCGGGCCTGGTGCACCTGCACACCGGAAAGGTGCGCGAGCTGTACCAGAACGAGGCGGGCGACCTCGTGATGGTCGCCAGCGACCGCATGTCCGCCTACGACTGGGTGCTGCCCACGGAGATCCCCGACAAGGGCCGGGTGCTCACGCAGCTCTCCCTGTGGTGGTTCGACCAGCTCCGCGACCTGGCACCCCACCATGTGCTGAGCACCGAGCTTCCCGAGGGCGCCCCCGCCGACTGGGCGGGCCGCACGCTGGTCTGCAAGTCCCTGAAGATGGTCCCGGTCGAGTGCGTGGCCCGCGGCTACCTCACCGGCTCGGGCCTCGCCGAGTACAACGAGTCCCGCACCGTCTGCGGCCTCGCCCTCCCCGAGGGCCTGACCGACGGCTCGGAGCTGCCCGGCCCGATCTTCACCCCGGCCACCAAGGCCGAGGTCGGCGAGCACGACGAGAACGTCTCCTACGAGGAGGTCGCCCGCCAGGTCGGCGCGGAGACCGCGGCCCAGCTGCGCCGGCTCACGCTCGACGTGTACTCCCGCGCCCGGGGCATCGCCCGCGACCGGGGGATCATCCTCGCGGACACCAAGTTCGAGTTCGGCTTCGACGGCGACACGCTCGTCCTCGCCGACGAGGTCCTCACCCCGGACTCCTCCCGCTTCTGGCCGGCCGACCAGTGGCAGCCGGGCCGGGCACAGCCGTCGTACGACAAGCAGTTCGTCCGTGACTGGCTGACCTCGGCCGAGTCCGGCTGGGACCGCAGGAGCGAGCAGCCCCCGCCGCCGCTGCCGCAGCAGGTCGTGGAGGCGACCCGGGCGAAGTACGTGGAGGCGTACGAGCGGCTGACCGGTACCGGCTGGTCGTAGAAACCGGCTGGTCGTAGAAACAGGAAAAGGCCCCCGGGAGAACCGGGGGCCTTTCGCCGTGGAGCGGACGACGAGGCTCGAACTCGCGACCTCAACCTTGGCAAGGTTGCGCTCTACCAACTGAGCTACGTCCGCATTGCGCCGTGGCGCGAGAGCAACTATACCCAACCTCGCTCCCGTGCGAGACGCACTGCCGTATGACGGTTCTCGGCACCGAGCTTCGTGACGGCCGAGGAGAGGTAGTTCCGCACGGTCCCGGGCGAGAGCGCGGCCCGCTCGGCGATCTCCGCGACCGGCGCCCCGTCGGCGGCCAGCTCCAGCACCTCGGCCTCCCGCGTGGTCAGCGGGGAGTCACCGGCGGAGATCGCGTCGGCGGCCAACTCCGGGTCGACGTAGCGGTTTCCCGCGTGCACGGTCCGGATGATCTCGGCGAGCCGCTGGGCGCTGACCGTCTTCGGGACGAACCCGCGCACACCGGCCGCGAGTGCCCGTTTCAGGTGCCCGGGCCGCCCGTGACCGGTGACGATCAGCACCTGGCAGCCGGGCAGTTCGGTGCGCAGGGATGTGGCGACCTTCACACCGTCGGCGCCCGGCATCTGGAGATCGAGCACGGCCACATCGGGCCGGTGCGCCCGTGCCATCGCCAGCGCCTCGGGCCCGCTCGCGGCCTCGGCGACGACCAGCAGGTCGTCCTCCAGGGCGAGCAGGGCGGCCAGGGCGCCCCGGATCAGATGCTCGTCGTCGGCGAGCAACAGCCGTACCGGGCTGCTCATGAGGTGACTTCCCTCACTTCCTGCCTCAGGGGCACCTCGGCCACCAGCCGGAACCGGTCCTTGTCGACGAGCCCCGTTTCCAGCGTCCCGTCCACGGCGGCCAGCCGCTCGCGCAGCCCGGGAAGGCCGGAACCCCCACCCCCGTCGGGGGTTCCGGCCGCTCCGTCGTTCTCCACCGTCAGCACCACGCGCTCCTCCCGTATCCGCAGTCCCACCGCACACCGCCCCGCGTCCCCGTGCCGCAGCACGTTGGTGGCCGCCTCACGCACCACCCAGCCGAGCGCGGACTGCACCTCGGCGGGCAGCTCCGCGGCCTCGGCGCGGACCTCGCAGTCGATCCCGGCGGCCGTCAGCACGCCCTGCGCACCGGCGAGTTCGATGACGAGGTCGGCCTCCCGGTAGCCGCGTACGACGTCCCGCACCTCGCGCTGCGACTCCTGGGCGATGCGCTGCACCTCGATCATCTGCTCCACGGCCTCCGGACGCCCGCGCCGGGCCAGTTGCACGGCCAGCTCGCTCTTCAGGGAGATCACCGACAGGTTCCGCCCCAGCACGTCGTGCAGATCCCGCCCGAACCGCAGCCGCTCCTCGGCGACGGCGAGCCGGGCCTCCACCTCGCGGCCCCGCTCCGCCTCCCACATCACGGCGAGGGTCCAGGCGCCGCAACGGCCCGCGAGCAGCGCGAAGATCGCCTGGAAGGCGGTCATCGCGGCGGTCGCCACCAGGCCGACGTCGTCGCGATCGGCGAACCAGATGCCGGCCGTGAGCAGGACCGTGAGGATGGCCGTCCGGCGCAGGAACACCCGGACCGGAACCGTGAGCCCGTACAGCAGCGCGAACGGCAGCAGGAGACCTCCGATCGCGAACCGGACCGTCATGGGAGGGGCCGCATCCAGCCCGGCGACCGCCACGAGCAGCGCCAGTGCCAGTCCCAGCAGGACGGCCGGTGCGCGGTGGGTGCCGGCCGGCAGCTCGACGCGCCCGAGGTAGTGGTCGAGCGCGGTCCTGGTGAGCCGGTTCGCGAGGGCGCACTGCAGGATGCCCACGAGGGCGAGGAGGGCGCCGAGGGCGTATGCCACGGGCCGGTGGGCGAGACCGCCGCCCACCAGGGGCAGCAGCAGCCAGCAGGCCATGATGAACCAGACCGTGCAGTACCAGGTGAGGACGCTGTACAGCTCGACCCGGTCGGCCTTGCTCCGCTCCCCCCAGTGCCGCTGCTGCCACCGCTTGATCCGTCCCAGCATCCGCGCCTCCCCCGTTCCTCAGCGCCGCGGCTCCCACCGGAACCACCGCCGTACAGCAAACACCGCCACGACGATCCAGGCCAACGCGGTCGCCGTCGCGCCGAGGGCCTGGAGGGCGCTCAGCTGGCCGGTCCAGCCCCCGCGTACCAGCCGGATCGCGGGGGAGAGCGGGAGGAGTTCGCAGACGGAGGCGAGCCGGTCGGGCATGACCTCGGTGGGGAACGTGATGCCGGAGCCCATCATCGAGAAGAACACCAGCGGCAGCGCGGTGATCTGTCCGCTCTCGACGCTCCGGGTGAAGGACGCGGTGAGCGCGGCCAGCGCGGCGCTCAGGACGAGCCCCGCCACCAGCCCCAGCAGGGTCAGGTACGGCGCCTTGGGCGCCCCGGTGTTCAGCAGAGCCGTGCAGCCCGCGCACAGCAGCAGCGCCTGGACGAGGCCGACTCCGACCGCGGGCAGGGCCGTGCCGAAGAGGATCTCGGTGTCGGAGAGTTCGCCGGTGCGCAACCGCTTGAGGACGAGTTCCTCGCGGCGGGCGGTGTAGACGTTGACCAGGGAGGTGTAGACGGCGAAGAGGAAGGAGAACCCGATCGCGGCCGTCATCGTCACCGCGCCGATGCTCAGCCCGTGCTTCTTCAGGTCCAGCTGCCCCAGGGCGGGCCGCACGCTGAACGGCAGGACGAGCGGCATGACCAGCGCGGCGAACACGACGCTGCGGTTCCGGCCGAGGAGGGCCAGTTCCGCTTGGGCCAGAGCCCGCAGATGGCGGCCCGCCGGTGCCCAGGTGATGCTGCTCATGCCATGACCTCCTGCTCCCGTGCGATCCCGAGGAACGCCTCTTCCAGCGAGGCCGAGCGCACCTCCAGGCGGTGCAGCTCGACGCCGGCCCGCTCGGCCCAGGCCAGCACCCCGGCGGCGGTCCGCTGCAGTTCCCGGGTGCGCAGCCGTACGACCCTGCCGTCGCTCTCGTGGTCGCAGACGCCGAGGGCGGCCAGCGGCGGCAGGTCGCCGAGGAAGTAGCCGTCGGGCAGTTCGAAGGACATCCGCGAGGGCCGGCCCGCGGTGACCTCGGCCGGGGTCCCGGTGACGGCGATGCGGCCCTCGTGCAGGATGGCGAGCCGGTCGGCGAGGTCTTCCGCCTCCTCCAGGTAGTGCGTGGTGAGCAGCACGGTGGTGCCCGCGTCGCGCAGGCCGCGCACCAATTCCCAGGTCTCCTGGCGGCCTTCGGCGTCGAGTCCGGTCGTCGGCTCGTCGAGGAAGAGCACCTCGGGTTCGCCCAGCAGGGCGAGCGCCAGGTCCAGGCGCCGCCGTTCGCCGCCGGAGAGCTGCTTGACCCGTACCCCGGTCTTCCCGGCCAGCCCGACCAGCCCGAGGACCTCTGTCTCGGGCCGTGCCCCGCTGGTGCAGCCCGCCCACAGCCGGGCGGTCTCGGCGACGGTCAGGTCGGACGGGAAGCCGCCCTCCTGGAGCATGACCCCGGTACGGGGACGTACGGCGGCCCGTTCCCGGAAGGGGTCGTGGCCGAGGACGCGGACCCGGCCGCCGGCCGGTGCCGCGAGCCCTTCCAGCAGCTCGACCGTCGATGTCTTGCCCGCGCCGTTGGTGCCGAGCAGTGCGAAGATCTCCCCGCGTGTCACGGAGAAGGTGATTCCGCGTACGGCCTCGAACCCGCCCCCGTAGACACGCCTGAGGTCGGTGACCTCGATCACGTGCTCGTGTCCGTTGGTGTTCATGCCTTCAGCGTCCCGGCGGGCCGGGCGGATCGGCAGTGCGCGGTGTCATCACTCGGCATGACAAATGTCAGCGGTCCGGAGGCAGATGAAAAGACCCCGGTCCAATGGACCGGGGTCTCATTCCCGAGCGGACGACGAGGCTCGAACTCGCGACCTCAACCTTGGCAAGGTTGCGCTCTACCAACTGAGCTACGTCCGCACTGCTCCCGATCGGCTCCCACCGATCGGTGCGAGCACCAGCCTACCTGATCCACAAGAGTGGTCGTGACCGATGCCAGAGCGGGTGACAGGAATTGCACACTGCGCCTTCCCCCTGGAAGGGGGATGTTCTGCTACTGAACTACACCCGCACGGTCCTCGGGATCCGGCCTTTCGGCCTCGCCCCTCGGCGTGTCCCAGACATTAGCTGATCAGCAGGGGGGTTGCGCAAGTCGGTTCCCTGCCGAGCCAAGTGAACGGCTCCCAGGGTCCGCTGACGGACCTTGGGAGCTGCCCCTTCGCGGGCTTCACTGGGCGGCGCTGAACGCCTCGTAGACCTTCTTCGGGATGCGTCCGCGCGCGGGCACGTCCATCTTGTTCGCCTGGGCCCAGGCGCGCACGGCGGCCGGGTCGGGAGCGACCTCCGTCTGCTTGTACGCCTTGCCGGACCGCGACCGCTTGCGGCCGGCCTCCACGTAGGGCGCGAGCACCTTGCGCAGTTTCTTGGCGTTGGTTTCGTTCAGGTCGATCTCGTACGACTTGCCGTCGAGTCCGAAGGCGATCGTTTCCGCCGCTTCCGAGCCGTCGATGTCGTCAAAGAGAGTGACCACGACCTTTTGCGCCACGAATATCGGTCCCTTCGTGCGGCACGTCGATACAGCTCATCGGCGATGACGTGCCGAGTATCGGCTATTGCCAATTCATTTGTACAGTGCCCGGCAATGCAAAGTGAAGCCCGACTAAAACCGTCCGCGTGTCCGAGTGCAATAGATGTCGGGGCCGGACTCCCGAACTTTCCCAGAAGTTTTCACTAGTGCCCGGCTTCGACACCCGATCGTGATGCGTCTCACGTAGTTTCCTACAACTCTACTCGCGTAGAAATTTTGTGCGGGTAGTCTGAAGGAACCTGCTCAGCACCACACACCGGGAGTGCCAGTGGCACGCGTCGTAGTCGACGTCATGCTCAAGCCGGAGATCCTCGACCCCCAGGGCCAGGCGGTCCAGCGTGCGCTGCCGCGCCTGGGTTTCGAAGGGATCTCGGACGTCCGTCAGGGAAAGCGATTCGAACTGGAAGTTGACGGGCCGGTCGACGAGGCCGCACTCGCCCGCATCCACGATCTTGCGGAATCCTTCCTCGCCAACACCGTGATCGAGGACTTCACCGTCAAGGTGGAGGAAGTCGCGGAGGCTGCGAAGTGACCGCTCGTATTGGCGTCGTCACTTTCCCGGGGAGTCTCGACGACCGGGACACCCAGCGTGCGATCCGCCTCGCGGGCGCCGAACCGGTCGCTCTCTGGCACAAGGACAAGGACCTGCATCAGGTCGACGCCGTGGTGCTGCCGGGTGGTTTCTCCTACGGCGACTATCTGCGCGCCGGGGCGATCTCCCGCTTCTCGCCGGTGATGGAGTCCGTCATCGAGCAGGCGAAGGCCGGACTTCCGGTCCTCGGTATCTGCAACGGCTTCCAGGTCCTCACCGAGGCCCACCTCCTCCCGGGCGGGATGCTCGGCAACGACCACCTCCACTTCATCTGCCGCGACCAGAAGCTGCGGGTGGAGAACGCGGAGACGGCCTGGACCGGTGACTACCGCCAGGGCCAGGAGATCCACATCCCGCTGAAGAACATGGACGGCCGGTACGTCGCCGACGAGTACACGCTCGACAAGCTGGAGGCGGAGGGCCGGGTCGTCTTCCGGTACCTCGACTTCAACCCGAACGGCTCGCTGCGGGACATCGCCGGCATCACCAACGAGGCCGGAAACGTCGTCGGCCTCATGCCGCACCCGGAGCACGCCGTCGAGCCGCTGATCGGTACCGGCCGTACCGACGGGCTCCCGTTCTTCACCTCGATCCTCAAGAAGCTGGTCAACGCATGAGCCGGACGCCTCTGGACACGGTCGAGCACGCGGCCGCGACCCCCGACGTCGAGCTGCCCTGGGCCGAACTCGGTCTGAAGAAGGACGAGTACGAGCGGGTGGTGGAGATCCTCGGCCGCCGTCCCACCGGTGCCGAGCTCGCCATGTACTCGGTCATGTGGTCCGAGCACTGCTCGTACAAGTCCTCCAAGGTCCACCTGCGCCAGTTCGGTGAGAAGGCGCCCCAGTCGGACGCCCTGCTCGTCGGCATCGGTGAGAACGCCGGCGTGGTCGACGTCGGCCAGGGCTACGCGGTCACCTTCAAGGTCGAGTCGCACAACCACCCCTCCTACGTCGAGCCCTACCAGGGCGCGGCCACGGGCGTCGGCGGCATCGTCCGCGACATCATCGCGATGGGCGCCCGCCCGGTCGCGGTCGTGGACCCGCTGCGCTTCGGCGCGGCCGACCACCCCGACACCAAGCGCGTCCTGCCGGGCGTGGTCGCCGGCATCGGCGGCTACGGCAACTGTCTGGGCCTGCCCAACATCGGCGGCGAGGTCGTCTTCGACGCCTGCTACCAGGGCAACCCGCTGGTCAACGCCGGTGCCATCGGTGTCATGCGGCACGAGGACATCCACCTCGCCAAGGCCTCCGGCGCGGGCAACAAGGTCATCCTCTACGGCGCCCGGACCGGCGGCGACGGCATCGGCGGCGCCTCGATCCTGGCGTCCGAGACCTTCGACGACGCGAAGCCCTCGAAGCGCCCGGCCGTCCAGGTCGGCGACCCCTTCCAGGAGAAGCTCCTCATCGAGTGCACCCTGGAGGCCTTCCGGGAGAAGCTGGTCGTCGGCATCCAGGACCTCGGTGCGGCGGGTCTGTCCTGCGCCACCTCCGAGCTGGCCTCCAACGGCTCCGGCGGCATGCGCGTCACCCTGGACGACGTACCGCTGCGCGACTCGACGCTCTCGCCCGAGGAGATCCTCATGAGCGAGTCGCAGGAGCGCATGTGCGCGGTGGTCGAGCCTGCGAAGGTCGACCGCTTCCTGGAGATCTGCGCCAAGTGGGACGTCATCGCCACGGTCATCGGCGAGGTCACCGACGGCGACCGCCTGGAGATCTACTGGCACGGCGGCAAGATCGTCGACGTCGACCCGCGGACCGTGGCCCACGAGGGCCCGGTCTACGAGCGGCCGTACGCCCGTCCCTCCTGGCAGGACGAGCTGCAGGCCGACGACGCGAACAGGCTGCCGCGGCCCGCGACCTCCGAGGAGCTCAAGGACCAGGTCCTCAAGCTGGTCGGGTCGGCCAACCAGGCGTCGAAGAAGTGGATCACCTCCCAGTACGACCACTTCGTGCAGGGCAACACCGTCCTCGCCCAGCCCGAGGACTCCGGCATGATCCGCATCGACGAGGAGTCCGGCCTCGGCGTGGCCATCGCCACGGACGGCAACGGCCGGTACGCCAAGCTCGACCCGTACACGGGCGCGCAGCTTGCCCTCGCCGAGGCCTACCGGAACGTGGCGACGACCGGCGCCACGCCGCTCGCCGTCTCCGACTGCCTGAACTTCGGCTCGCCGGAGGACCCGGCGGTGATGTGGCAGTTCGCGGAGGCCGTACGCGGTCTCGCGGACGGCTGCCAGCAGCTGGGCACGCCGGTCACCGGCGGCAACGTCTCGCTCTACAACCAGACGGGCGAGGCCGCCATCCACCCGACCCCGGTCGTGGCGGTCCTCGGCGTCATCGACGACGTCGCCCGCCGCACGCCGGTCGCCTTCCAGGAGGAGGGCCAGCTGCTCTACCTCCTCGGCGACACGCGTGAGGAGTTCGGCGGCTCGGCCTGGTCGCAGGTGGTCCACGACCACCTCGGCGGTCTGCCCCCGAAGGTCGACCTGGAGCGTGAGCGGCTGCTGGGCGAGATCCTGGTCTCGGCCTCCCGCGACGGGATGATCGACTCCGCGCACGACCTGTCCGACGGCGGCCTGATCCAGGCGGTCGTGGAGTCGGCGCTGCTCGGCGGCAAGGGCGCGCGTCTGGTCGTACCGGACGGGCTCGACGCCTTCACCTTCCTCCTTTCCGAGTCGGCCGGCCGTGCGGTCGTCGCCGTGCCGCGCTCCGAGGAGGTCCGCTTCAACGACATGTGCGGTGCGCGCGGCCTGCCGGTCACGCGGATCGGTGTCGTGGACGGCGACTCGGTGGAGATCCAGGGCGAGTTCACGCTCCCCCTCGCCGAGCTGCGCGAGGCGCACGAGGGAACGATCGAGGCGCTGCTGGCGTAACCGCCACCGCCTGTGCCGAGGCCCCGTCCGGAGATCCGGGCGGGGCCTTCGTCCGTGCCGGCTCCGGGCGCGCTGTCGGTGGTCACGGACCTGACCGAGGTTCCCGGCGGCCCCTTGCCTCCCGGGAGGACCGACCGGCTCAGGCCGCGACCGTCTCCCGTGCGGTCTCCGCCTCCGGCACCGGCCGGGCCTTCGGCAGGCGCAGGGCGAGCAGCAGGGACAGCGCCATGATTCCGGCCCCGCACAGGAACACCGTGTCCAGCGCGGAGACGTACGCCGTCACGCCCTGCGCGCGGGCCGGGCCGTGCAGGGCGGCGAGGGAGCCGACGTCGCCGGGGCCGTCGTAGAGGCGGCCGAGGAGGGTGCCGAAGAGGGTGGCGCCGAGGGCTCCGCCGAGGGTCTGGAAGAAGCGGACCGCCGTGGTGGCGACGCCGAGCTGGTGGCGCGGTGCCTTCTGCTGCACCAGCTGGATCAGCTGGCCGAGGAACTGGCCGAAGCCGAGCCCGATGAGCAGCAGGGCCGCGCACAGCTGCCACAGGGCGGTGCGGGTGCCGGTGGTGGCCAGCAGCAGGAAGGCGGCGGTGCAGATGACGGAGCCGCTGATCACGAAGGTCCGCTCGGACCAGCCGCGGTCGCTCAGGCGTCCGGCCGCGATGCCCGCCACCGTCATGCCGACCGCCATCGGGATGAGGAACGGGCCGGCGGAGGAGCTGGCGATGCCCCGGGCGAGCTGGAGGTAGATCAGCACGTAGTACATGGCGCCGGTCATGGCGATGCCCATCAGGGCCTCGATCGCGAAGCCGAGGCGGAGTTCCGGGACGCGGAACAGGGAGGGCGGCAGGATCGGTTCGGCGGCGGTGGACTGGCGGCGCAGGAACAGGGCGAACGCGGCCGCGGACACGAGGGCGAGGCCGAGGATCTGCGGGGAGGTCCAGGCGTACTGCTTGCCGCCCCACTCGGTGACGAGCAGCAGCGTGGTGGAGAAGGCCGCGGCGAGGGCGGCACCGGGGAAGTCGATCGCACGGCTCGTGGTGTGCCGGGGGAGCTTCAGCGCGTACACGGCGGCGGCGAGGGCCGCGACACCGAGCGGCAGGTTGACGTAGAAGGCCCAGCGCCAGCTCACGTGGTCGGCGAGGAAGCCGCCGAGCCAGGGGCCGACCGCCATACCGCCGCCCGCCACGATCCCGCCCGTGCCGGCGCCCTTGCCCTTCGCGTCGCCCGGCCCCTTGAGCTGGACGATCACCACCATCGTGACGCTCATCAGCCCGCCCGCGCCGATGCCCTGCACGGCCCGGGAGGCGATCAGCCAGCCGATCGACTGGGCCGCACCGCACAGCGCCGAGCCGGCCAGGAAGGTGCCGAGGGCGCCGAGGAAGACCCGCTTGGCGCCGAGCGTGTCGCACAGCCTGCCGTAGAGCGGGAGCATCGCGGCCGACGCCAGTGAGAAGGCGCTGACCAGCCAGGGGACCTTGGCCACGCCGTGCTCGGGATCGAGGTCCTTGACGATCGGGAAGGTGGCCGCGGACACGATCTGCATGTCCAGGACGGCCAGGACGATCGTGACCAGACAGACGAGGAAGCCGATCTTGCGCTGGGTTTCGGTCATGGCCACCACCTTGTCCCTCGCCTATATACCGAGTCAATGTTTTATCTGGGCACAGATTTGTGCCTGGCATAAAATTCATCTTGGTAAGGTGACCGCATGGCCGAAGCGATGGGACTGCGGGAACGCAAGAAGCGCGACACCATGGGGCGGATCTACCGCACCGCCCTGGACCTCTTCGCCGAGCGGGGCTTCGACAAGGTCTCGGTGCAGGAGATCGCCGACGCCTCCGAGGTGTCGAAGATGACGGTCTTCAACTACTTCGGCTCCAAGGAGGACCTGGTCTTCCGCCCCATGGACGAGCACTTCGACGACGCGTCCCGCGCCGTGCGCGAGCGGGGAGCCGGAGAGTCCGCGGTGGACGCCGTGCGTCGGCAGTTCCTGGAGATGATCGAGGCCCGGGACCCCTCCATCGGCCTGCACGGCGATCCGTTCTTCCTCAAGGTGCGCCGGATCGTCCAGGAGACGCCCGTGCTGATGGAGCGCGCCGTCGTGGCCGCTCAGCGCGGCATCCAGGACCTGACCGCCGTCCTGGCGCAGGAGACCGGCGACCCGGTGCTCGCCACGGTCGCCGCCAACACCCTCATGGCCGCGCGCAACGCCCTGATCCAGGAGCACCACCGCCGCCTTGCCGCCGGCGAGAGCCCGGGCGCCGTCGCGGGCGACGCCGCCGAGCGGGCGCACCGGGTCTTCCGCCTGGTGGAAAACGGTCTGAAGGGCTATGCGGTGAAGGCATAGGGTCACGACCATGCCACCGGCCAAGAAGCGCGCCCGCAGCTACGACCCCGCAAGGACCCGTGCCGCGGTCCTCGCCCAGTTCGGAAACGTGCGGGGGGCAGTCCGCGCCCTGACCCCGGATCAACTCGCGCTGCCCACCCGGCTCGGCGACTGGACGGTGCGCCACCTGATCGCGCACATCGGCATGGCCGTCACGGCCGTCCACCGCGCCCTGGACCTACCGGCCCCGCCGAAGCAGGACGTGCTGGTGGCCGAGTGGCCCTTCGCCACCGCCGCCAACTCCGCGGCGATCGCCGACTTCACCCTGGGTCTCGCCGCCGAGCACCCCGATCTCGAGACCTACCTCGCCGACGTCGAGCAGAGCCTGCGCGCCCTTCTCGACGCCCATCCCGGCAGCCGGCTCCTGGCGACCAACGCCGGCGCGCTGCCCCTGGACGACTATCTCGTCACCCGCGCCGTCGAACTCGCCGTCCACACCGACGACCTCAACGCCGCCGTCCCCGGCCTGGACGTGCCCCAGGACCGCCAGGCCCTCGCCGCCGCCACCCGGCTGCTCGCCGACGCGCTCGCCGTGAAGGCGCCCGGCGCCTCCACCGAGGTGCGCGTGCCGCCGTACGCCGTCGTGCAGTGCGTCGAGGGGCCCCGGCACACCCGCGGCACCCCGCCCAACGTCGTGGAGACCGACCCGCTGACCTGGCTCCGGCTCGCCACCGGCCGGACGGCCTGGACGGCCGCCGTGGAGGAGGCCAAGGTCAGCGCGAGCGGAGAGCGCGCGGACATCGGGGACCTGCTGCCGCTCATGGTGTGACGGATCCGGCCGCTCATGGTGTGACGGATCCTGCGGTTCTTGATGTGACGGATCCTGCGGTTGTTGATGTGACGGGTCCTGCGGATCCTGCCGTGGCGGAATCGGGCGGTTCCTGCCATGAGCATCCGGCGGTTCCTCGTGCGACGGAACCGGCGGCCCGGGCAGGCCGTCGAATCCGCATGAACCGGCACAAGCAGCACATGATCCTGACAGCGGTCGCCGTGCTCGTCCCGCTCACGATGGCCTGTGGCAGCGCGCGGCCGGACAGCGGCCCGGCGGGCTCCGGGCAGCCCGTGACCGGCGTGGACTGGCGCGTCGACAGCCTCACCGCTGGCGGCACCACCCGCCACGCGCCCGCCGCCGCACACCTGCGCATCGACGCGGACGGAAAGGCGGGCGGAAACCTCGGCTGCAACCAGTTCGGCTCCCGGGCCACCGTGGACGGCGACCGGATCACGTTCGGCGACCTGCGGACGACCAGGATGGCCTGCGACCCGGACCGGATGGACTTCGAACGCTCTCTCGCCCGCACCCTCACCACCGGCACGCTCACGGCCAGGGCGGATGACGGGAAACTGACCCTCACCGACGGCGACGGCGACCGGGTCCGTCTCAGCCACCGCACACCCGAATGATGTGCGACACCTCACTCATGCATACGGTGAGCAGGCCCGGGGCCACCGCCCACCGGGCCGCCGACGGCCCGCCCTGACACCTCGGCGCCCATCTGACCAGCGCAAACGAAGAAACCACCAAGGTGATCGACTAGCCCTGTCGCGTTATGGGTGCGTATCCCCAATTCGGACCAGTGGTCGACCTCGCCTACACTCGGTGGCGTGCCACGTGGTGACGGTCGACTCAATCACGATCTGCTCCCCGGCGAGAAAGGCCCCCAGGACGCGTGTGGCGTCTTCGGTGTCTGGGCTCCGGGCGAAGAGGTCGCAAAGCTCACGTACTTCGGGCTCTACGCCCTCCAGCACCGGGGTCAGGAATCCGCGGGAATCGCGGTCAGCAACGGCTCCCAGATCCTCGTCTTCAAGGACATGGGCCTCGTCTCCCAGGTCTTCGACGAGACCTCGCTCGGTTCGCTCCAAGGTCACATCGCGGTCGGACACGCCCGCTACTCGACCACCGGCGCCTCCGTGTGGGAGAACGCCCAGCCGACGTTCCGCGCCACGGCGCACGGTTCGATCGCGCTCGGCCACAACGGCAACCTGGTCAACACGGCGCAGCTCGCCGAGATGGTCGCCGACCTGCCGAAGGACACCAACGGCCGCTCGACCCGGGTCGCGGCCACCAACGACACCGATCTGCTGACGGCCCTGCTGGCCGCCCAGGTCGACGAGGACGGCAAGCCGCTGACCATCGAGGAGGCCGCACACGCGGTACTCCCGAAGGTGCGGGGCGCCTTCTCGCTCGCCTTCATGGACGAGCACACCCTCTACGCCGCCCGTGACCCGCAGGGCATCCGCCCGCTGGTCCTCGGCCGCCTGGAGCGCGGCTGGGTGGTCGCCTCCGAGACCGCCGCCCTGGACATCACCGGCGCCAGCTTCGTGCGGGAGATCGAGCCGGGCGAGTTCGTCGCCATCGACGAGAACGGCCTGCGCACCTCCCGGTTCGCGGAAGCGAAGCCGAAGGGCTGCGTCTTCGAGTACGTGTACCTGGCCCGCCCGGACACCGACATCGCCGGCCGGAACGTGTACCTCTCCCGGGTGGAGATGGGCCGCCGTCTGGCGAAGGAAGCGCCCGTCGAGGCCGATCTCGTCATAGCGACCCCGGAATCCGGTACCCCGGCCGCGATCGGCTACGCGGAGGCGTCGGGCATCCCCTTCGGTGCCGGTCTGGTGAAGAACGCGTACGTCGGACGGACGTTCATCCAGCCCTCGCAGACCATCCGGCAGCTGGGCATCCGCCTGAAGCTGAACCCGCTGAAGGAAGTCATCAAGGGCAAGCGCCTGGTCGTCGTGGACGACTCGATCGTGCGTGGCAACACGCAGCGGGCGCTCGTGCGGATGCTGCGCGAGGCAGGGGCCGCCGAGGTCCACATCCGGATCTCCTCGCCGCCCGTGAAGTGGCCCTGCTTCTTCGGCATCGACTTCGCCACCCGCGCCGAGCTGATCGCCAACGGCATGTCCGTCGAGGAGATCGGCACCTCGCTCGGCGCCGACTCCCTGGCGTACATCTCCATCGACGGCATGATCGATGCGACCACCATCGCCAAGCCGAACCTGTGCCGCGCCTGCTTCGACGGCGAGTACCCGATGGAGCTGCCGGACCCCGAGCTGCTCGGCAAGCAGCTCCTGGAGACCGAGCTGGCCGCCGGGCCGGCCGCCACGGCCGCGGCCGACGCGATCCGTCGCCCGTAAGCCCCGTAGAAACCAACCCGAAAGATCCCAGGCAATGTCTGCTGTGTCTGATCAGTCGTCTTCGACGACGGGCAGTTCCACCGGTGCTTCCTACGCGGCTGCCGGAGTCGACATCGAGGCGGGCGACCGCGCCGTAGAGCTGATGAAGGAGTGGGTGAAGAAGACCCAGCGCCCCGAGGTCCTGGGCGGCCTCGGCGGCTTCGCCGGGCTCTTCGACGCCTCCGCCCTCAAGCGCTACGAGCGCCCGCTGCTCGCCTCCGCCACGGACGGCGTCGGCACGAAGGTCGACGTCGCGCGGCGCATGGGCGTCTACGACACCATCGGCCACGACCTGGTCGCCATGGTCATGGACGACATCGTGGTGTGCGGTGCCGAGCCGCTGTTCATGACGGACTACATCTGCGTCGGCAAGGTCCACCCCGAGCGGGTCGCATCCATCGTCAAGGGGATCGCGGAGGGCTGTGTGCTGGCCGGCTGCGCCCTGGTGGGCGGCGAGACGGCCGAGCACCCGGGCCTGCTGGGCGAGGACGACTTCGACGTCGCCGGCGCCGGTACGGGCGTCGTGGAGGCCGACCGGCTGCTGGGCGCGGATCGTATCCGTAAGGGTGACGCCGTGATCGCCATGGCGGCCTCCGGGCTTCACTCGAACGGGTACTCCCTGGTCCGCCACGTCCTGCTGAACACGGCGGGCCTGGCCCTGGAGACGGAGATCGCGGAGCTGGGCCGCACCCTCGGCGAGGAGCTGCTGGAGCCCACCAAGATCTACTCGCTGGACTGCCTTGCGCTGACCCGCACCACCGAGGTGCACGCGTTCAGCCACATCACCGGCGGAGGGCTCGCGGCCAACCTGGCCCGCGTCATCCCCGACGCGCTGCACGCCACCGTCGACCGCTCGACGTGGACCCCGGGTGCGATCTTCGACCTCGTCGGGAAGACCGGCGACGTCGAGCGCCTGGAGCTGGAGAAGACCCTGAACATGGGCGTCGGCATGATGGCGATCGTGCCCGAGGAGTCCGCCGAGGTGGCCCTCGCCACGCTGGCCGACCGCGGGGTCGACGCGTGGGTCGCGGGTGAGATCACCGACCGGGGCGACAAGGGGACCGGCGCAGAGCTGGTCGGGACGTATTCAAACTAAAGGCGCCGCCGTCCGAACCTGCGGGTAGCACAGAACCCGGTCGGTGGCTTTGCCACCGACCGGGTGAGTGCTCAATGCAAGGTCAAGCGCCGCGACGGTGTTGTGAGGGACCTTCGTCCTCGTCCTCGTCGTCGTCCTCATAGAGGTCGGCGTACCGAGAGTAAAGATCGTCCTCGTCGTGCTCATCATCATCCTCGAACGGCTCGCCGTTCGGCGGCTGGCTCGAAGTCGATGCGCCCAGTTCATTGGCCAGACGTGACAGGTCAGTCCCACCGCTGTTGTACTTCAGCTGGCGGGCGACCTTTGTCTGCTTGGCCTTGGCCCGGCCGCGCCCCATGGCTCGACCCCCTCGATGACGGGGCTTGACGGCCCCAGAGTCTGACACGCGTTCATGATCCGGAACGGACCCTCCGCAGAGAGGCCGGTCCGTAGGGCTTCCACGGTACCTGAGCCCGCGCCCATACGGTACGTCGCCCGCAGCACGCGCGTGTGCACAGGACCCTCGAGGTGCCCTGTCCTCGCTGGTCAGTGGCGATTTTAACCACTTATCGGGGTGCGACCCGCCGGTGGAAGTGAGAGTTCTCTCTAAGTTCCCGCCGACGGGTACCGCGCATGTGTGCGATCGGACACCCGATCGGGGTCCGATCGCACCCGTGTCAGCGTGCCGCGCGGGCGTCGGCCATGCGCTGCTCGGCGATCCGGTCGGCCGCGGCGGCCGGGGGGATCCCGTCTTCCTTCGCACGTGCGAATATGGCCAGCGTGGTGTCGAAGATCTTCGCCGCCTTCGCCTTGCACCGGTCGAAGTCGAACCCGTGCAGTTCGTCGGCCACCTGGATGACCCCGCCGGCGTTCACCACGTAGTCGGGCGCGTAGAGGATCCCGCGGTCCGCGAGGTCCTTCTCCACACCCGGATGGGCGAGCTGGTTGTTGGCGGCACCGCACACCACCTGGGCGGTGAGCACCTGCACGGTGTCGTCGTCCAGGGCGCCGCCGAGGGCGCAGGGTGCGTAGATGTCCAGTCCCTCGACCCGGATCAGCGCGTCGGTGTCGGTGACCGCCGACACGCCCTCGGGGTACTGCCCGAGGATCCGTGCGACGGCGTCCGCACGCACGTCCGTGACGACGACCTCGGCGCCCTCGTCGCGCAGGTGGCGGACCAGGTGGTGGCCGACCTTGCCGACGCCCGCGATGCCGACCTTGCGGCCGCGCAGCGAGGGGTCGCCCCACAGGTGCTGCGCGGAGGCGCGCATGCCCTGGTAGACACCGAAGGCGGTGAGCACGGAGGAGTCGCCGGCGCCGCCGTTCTCGGGGGAACGGCCGGTGGTCCAGCGGCACTCGCGGGCCACGACGTCCATGTCGGCGACGTACGTGCCGACGTCGCACGCGGTGACGTAGCGCCCGCCGAGCGAGGCGACCATGCGCCCGTAGGCGAGCAGCAGCTCCTCGGTCTTGTCGCGGTCGGGGTCGCCGATGATCACGGCTTTTCCGCCGCCGTGGTCGAGGCCGGCCATGGCGTTCTTGTACGACATCCCGCGCGCGAGGTTGAGGGCGTCGGCGACGGCCTCGGCCTCGGTCGCGTACGGGTAGAAGCGCGTGCCGCCGAGGGCCGGGCCCAGGGCGGTGGAGTGGATGGCGATCACGGCCTTGAGGCCGCTGGCGCGGTCCTGGCAGAGCACGACCTGCTCATGGCCCCCCTGGTCCGAGTGGAACAGGGTGTGCAGGACATCAGCAGGTGCGCCAGTTACGTCGGTCACTGTGGTGACTCCTGTGTAAGTAGCGGCGAGTGGGGCGTAGCCCCCGTGCGGGTGGCGGGGTGCTGGGACGAGCGTAGAGCCTGTGCCTTCCAGCCATCCGCGCAGTGTTCAGGATCACTCTCCCGGACCGCTCACGCACGCATGACCGTGGGACGATTTGCAAGGGTTTCGAGCCGGGTCCGATGGGGAGGGAGCAGGCGTGCCCAAGGTGTCCTCCGTGGTGGTTCCCTACGCCGCGTACCTGCGTGTCTACGAGCCGCTGGCCGCCTTCCCGGAGCCGGAGCGCACCCACTGGACCCGCTACGCCCGCCGCCCCGACCGCCCCTCCTACCAGGACGAACTGCGCCGCTCGCTCGCCGACTTGCTGCCCACGCCACCGATCCCGGTGCCGGTGCACGAGAGCGGCGACGCCTTCGTGCTGGACGTCGACGGGGTCGTCTGCGTCTGCCCCTGGCGGACCCGGCTGCGCGGCTGGCAGGCCCTGGCCGACCTCGCCGAGGAACTGCCGCCGACGGTGCTGGACGCGGTGCTGCCACCGGTGGTGCGCCGTCAGGCCGCCCAGGACTACGAACGCTGGCTCACCCGCAACCCCGACGCCCGGCCCTGGATCCGCACCTCGACCTGGCAGATCCCGCTGAACTGGTTCGTGCTGGTCTCCGACGAGGAACGCCGGTACGACAAGGGCTCCGGCGAGGTGCCCCCGATGCTGCGCTACCGCACGCCGATGGTCCAGGCCAGGCGCCGGGTGGCGCGGGCCCTGCGCACGCTGAAGGACACCATCGAGGAAGGGCAGCTGATCGACGGCCTGGTGGACGTCGGCCGCTGGCTGGAGGAGTTCCATCCGCGCTCGCTGGTGGAGCTGGACTACGGCGGCCTGGTGCACGCGGTGCCCGCGGGCCAGTTGGAGGACGACCACTCGGCGGCGGACGTGGCCGACGGCATCGAGGCGCTGCGCCGGGGCGACGGGATGGCCGCGGGGGAGGCGTACGGGCGGCTGGTGGAGCGGTGGCGGGCGGTACGTGACCGACGTTCCGCGAACTGAGTGACGTGGATCACGGTCAAAAAGCCACCGAAGGACGTACGGTCTACGGCACTTGACCACCTGACGGGACGTTGGTCCCGATCCGGGCTTTTGTCCCAAGGGTGATGGACGGCACTTACACGGCCCTTGCGCCCCTTGCCGCCCCTCGTGCCAAAATAGGACAAGGAGTCCGGGGAGGGCTCCATCCGTCCCGCTATGCTCCAATGTGGGCGGAATCTCTGCATTGCACGCTTTGGGGGGTCTGGTGGCTCCTGATTGTCCTGTGACTGATCGTCACAGTGGCGTGACTGTCCGCTATGGCATGGTCCATCGGCTTCCGTCGCTGATGAACACCTGGGAGGGCAATTCCATCGGTTTGGCCGACGCGGCTGGACAGATGGTGTAGTTGTAGTGCCGAGGACAAGCCGTTCGTCCTATAACCGACTCGACTCGCGTCCGCCATTTCGGGCAACGCGGGTCAAGGTGCAGAATTTAGAGGAAAGAACCGAGAAGGTTCGGTTCTCCCGAGGAGGCCGCTCATGACCGCTCGCACCCCTGATGCCGAGCCGCTGCTGACCCCCGCTGAGGTCGCCACCATGTTCCGCGTCGACCCCAAGACGGTCACGCGGTGGGCGAAGGCCGGCAAGCTCACTTCGATCCGTACGCTCGGCGGGCACCGCCGCTACCGCGAGGCCGAGGTCCGCGCTCTGCTCGCGGGCATCCCGCAGCAGCGCAGCGAGGCCTGAACAACTGCATAAACGGGCAAACCGGCCGGTCCCCCAACTGGTCGAGGCGCCCGAAACCCTAGCTCCAAGCGACGCGGGACCTGCCCCAACAGGGCCCACGCCCAAGCCGAACAGAGCGTTGTAGGCATCGCCACAGGGTGCGTCGTAGATCGCGCTGGACTCCGCCGGGTCCAGCGCGATCTTTTTTGTGCGCTGGTCGGGGTGGGGTGAGGCCTCGGTGAGCGGCCTTGTCGGAGTCTGGGGAGGGTTGTCGGAACGGCTGTGCGGCGCCTCCGGCGGGAGTGCAATTGCACATATTAAATTGACCAGTTGTAGGAAGGGGGTAAGTTCCGCTGTTTCAGAAACTCATGCGGTGACTCCCGTCACACGCCGTGGTGCTTGTTGACATCGGCATGCGTGCGCTAATGGAACCTCTCGTTCCAGCGTGCCATGCCCGGGCGGGTGTTGGGCCCGGCACGGGTCACGCGCTGCGGGGACTCCCGTCCTCGACGACGACCTCGATGGCGTCGATGACTCCGATGGTCTCCGCGACCTCGACGACCTCGTCGCCCGGCTCCGTGGGGCGTGGGCCGCCGGCCATCGCCAGTCGCAGCAGGTGGTGGCAGATCGGGCAGTGGCGGGTGAGGTGCCGGTAGGACGAAGCGGCCGACAGATGCGCCCTCAGCAGCGCTCGCGTCTCGTGCCTGGCCGATGCCGCCATACGCCACCTCCAGGGGCCGCACAGGGGGACGGGCCCTGGTTTCTGGGTACCGGTGGAATGTGACGTCGTCAAGGGCGCGAGCGGTTGCGCGGGCCTGAGCAGGGCGGCGGACACGGGGGCCTCGGTGGAACAGCAGAAGGGCCCCCTCTCGGGGGCCCTTCGTTTGCGGTCCTGACGGGATTTGAACCCGCGGCCTCCACCTTGACAGGGTGGCGAGCACTCCAAACTGCTCCACAGGACCAGGTTTCGCGGCGCTTATTTCTGCGTTGCGCTGCGAGAAGAGACTGTACAGGAGGGTGCGCCCGCTGGTCGAACTCACCCTGCGTACACGATCGACTACGGCGCCGCGGCGTCGATCGCCTTCACGATCCGCTTGTCGGAGACCGGGTACGCCGTGCCCAGCGCGTGCGCGAAGTAGCTGACCCGCAGCTCCTCGATCATCCAGCGGATGTCGAGCACCTGCTGCGGCACCGGCCGGCCCTGCGGCAGCTGTTCCAGCAGCCAGGCGTACTCGTCCTGCATCTCGTGGACCTTCTCCATGCGGGTGGTGTCCCGCTGGACGCCGGTCGGCATCTGCTGCAGGCGCCGGTCGGCGGCGACCAGGTAGCGCATGAGGTCGGGCAGCCGCCGTATCCCCGCCCACGTGACGAATCCGGGCTTCACGAGGGCGTCCAGCTGCTTGCGGACGTCCGCCAGGTTCGCCAGGAGGGCGGGGCTCTTCACGGCCTTCAGACGGCGCTCACAGGCCTGCCAGGCCGCGAGGACCTGCTGCACCTGCCCGACCGTACGGACCGTCGTGTCCACGATCTCCGCGCGCACCTTGTCGTACAGCTTCCGGTACGACTCCTCGTCCCACACCGGCCCCCCGAAGTCCCCGATCAGCTTGTCGGCCGCGGCCATCGCGCAGTCGTCGAAGAGGGCCTGGATCGAGCCGTGCGGATTGGCGGAGAGCGCCAGCTTCTGGGCGTTGGTCAGCTTCTCGGATGCGAACTTTGCCGGGTTCACCGGGATGTTGCGCAGGATGAGGCGCCGGGTGCCCTTCCACATCGCCTCGGCCTGCTCGGCCTCGGTGTCGAAGAGGCGGACCGAGACCGTGTCGCCGTCGTCCACCAGCGCCGGGTACGCCTTCACCGGCTGCCCGGCCCGGCGCGTCTCGAAGACCCGGGTGAGCGTGCCGATCGTCCAGTCGGTGAGGCCCTTGCGCTCCAGGGACTCCCCGCCCTGCCGGGAGGCGGTCGCGGCCGCGGCCTGGGAGAGGGCCTGGCGGGCCTTGGGCTTCAGCCGGAGCTTGAGCGCCTCCAGGTCCTTGTCCTCGGCCAGCTTCCGGCGCCGCTCGTCGACGATACGGAAGGTGATCTTCAGGTGGTCGGGGACCTTCGCCCAGTCGAAGTCGTCCGCCTCGAAGGGGACGCCGACCATGCGCTTGAGCTCGCGGGCCATCGTCACCGCCAGCGGCTCCTGCAGGGGTACCGCCCGCTCCAGGAACGCCCTCGCGTAGTTCGGCGCGGGTACGTAGTTGCGGCGGATCGGCTTGGGCAGGGTGCGGATCAGCTCCGTCACCACCTCCTCGCGCAGGCCCGGGATCTGCCAGTCGAAGCCCTCGTCGGTGACCTGGTTGAGCACCTGGAGCGGGATGTGGACGGTCACACCGTCGGCGTCCGCGCCGGGCTCGAACTGGTAGGTGACACGGAACTTCAACGGCCCCTGCCGCCAGCTGTCCGGGTAGTCGGCCTTGGTGACCGCCTCCGCCGACTCGCGGATGAGCATCTCGCGCTCGAAGTCGAGGAAGTCGGGCTGCTCGGTCCGCTTCCGCTTCCACCAGGAGTCGAAGTGGGCACCGGAGACGACGTGTTCGGGCACCCGCTGGTCGTAGAAGTCGAACAGCGTGTCGTCGTCCACGACGATGTCCCGGCGCCGCGCCCGGTGCTCCAGCTCCTCGACCTCGCTGAGCAGCTTGCGGTTGTCGGCGAAGAACTTGTGGTGCGTGCGCCAGTCCCCCTCGACCAGAGCGTTGCGGATGAACAGCTCGCGGCTGGTCTCCGGGTCGATCCGGCCGTAGTTGACCTTCCGCTGGGCGACGATCGGGACGCCGTACAGCGTCACCTTCTCGTACGCCATCACGGCCGCCTGGTCCTTCTCCCAGTGCGGTTCGCTGTACGTCCGCTTGAGCAGGTGCTCGGCGAGCGGTTCGACCCAATCGGGCTCGATCTTCGCGTTGACCCGGGCCCACAGCCGGGAGGTCTCCACGAGTTCGGCGGACATCAGGAACCGGGGCTGCTTACGGAACAGCGCCGAGCCGGGGAAGATCGCGAACTTGGCGCTGCGGGCGCCCAGGTACTCGTTCTTGTTGCCGTCCTTCACGTCCTTCATCCCGATGTGGGAGAGAAGGCCGGCGAGGAGCGAGACGTGGACGCGGTCGGTGGGGGCCTCGGATCCCGCCGAGGGCTCCTCGAGGTGCATGCCCATCTGCTTGGCGACCGTGCGCAGCTGGGTGTAGATGTCCTGCCATTCGCGAATGCGCAGGAAGTTCAGGTACTCCTGCTTGCACATCCGGCGGAAGGACGACGAGCCGCGCTCCTTCTGCTGCTCGCGGATGTACCGCCACAGGTTCAGATAGGCGAGGAAGTCGCTGGTCTCGTCCTTGAAGCGGGCGTGCTGCTGGTCGGCCTGGGCCTGCTTGTCGGCCGGGCGCTCGCGCGGGTCCTGGATGGACAGCGCGGCCGCGATGACCATGACCTCGCGGACGCAGCCGTTCTTGTCGGCCTCCAGGACCATGCGGGCCAGCCGGGGGTCGACGGGCAGCTGGGCCAGCTTGCGGCCGGTGTCGGTGAGGCGCTTGCGCGGGTCCTTCTGGGCCGGGTCCAGCGCGTGCAGCTCCTGCAGCAGCTGTACGCCGTCGCGGATGTTGCGGTGGTCCGGCGGGTCGATGAAAGGGAACTTCTCGATGTCGCCGAGGCCGGCCGCGGTCATCTGGAGGATGACGGAGGCGAGGTTCGTCCGGAGGATCTCGGCGTCCGTGAACTCCGGGCGGGTGTCGAAGTCGTCCTCGCTGTACAGCCGGATGCAGATGCCGTCGGAGGTACGGCCGCAGCGGCCCTTGCGCTGGTTGGCGCTGGCCTGGGAGATCGCCTCGATGGGCAGCCGCTGGACCTTGGTGCGGTGGCTGTAGCGGCTGATCCGGGCGAAGCCGGGGTCGATGACGTACTTGATCCCGGGGACGGTCAGGGAGGTCTCGGCGACGTTGGTCGCCAGAACGATCCTGCGTCCGGTGTGCGGCTGGAAGACGCGATGCTGCTCTGCGTGCGAGAGCCGGGCGTACAGCGGCAGGATCTCCGTGAATCTGTACTTCTTCTTCTCCAGCGCGTCCGCCGTGTCCCGGATCTCCCGCTCACCGGAGAGGAAGACGAGGACGTCGCCCTTCCCCTCCGCCATCAGCTCCTCGACGGCGTCGGTGATCGCGGTGATCTGGTCCCGGTCGGCGTCCTCGGAGTCCTCTTCGAGGAGCGGGCGATACCGCACCTCCACCGGATATGTCCGCCCGCTGACCTCGATGATCGGGGCGTCGCCGAAGTGCCGCGAGAAGCGCTCGGGATCGATGGTCGCCGAGGTGATGACGACCTTCAGATCGGGCCGCTTCGGCAGCAGCTGGGCCAGGTACCCGAGCAGGAAGTCGATGTTGAGGGACCGCTCGTGGGCCTCGTCGATGATGATCGTGTCGTAGGCGCGCAGCTCGCGGTCCGTCTGGATCTCGGCGAGCAGGATGCCGTCCGTCATCAGCTTGACGAAGGTGGCGTCCGGGTTCACCTGGTCGGTGAAGCGGACCTTCCAGCCGACGGCCTCGCCGAGGGGCGTGCTCAGCTCGTCGGCGACACGCTCGGCGACGGTCCGGGCGGCGATACGGCGGGGCTGGGTGTGCCCGATCATGCCGCGGACACCCCGCCCCAGCTCCATACAGATCTTGGGGATCTGCGTGGTCTTGCCGGACCCGGTCTCACCGGCCACGATGACGACCTGGTGATCGCGGATGGCTTCGGCGATCAGGTCCTTCTTCTGGCTGACGGGCAGTTGCTCCGGGTAGGTGACGGCGGGCACACGGGAGCGCCGTTCGTCCATCCGTGCCGAGGCCTTGCCGATCTCGGCCTCGATCTCGGCGAGGACGGCGGCGTGGGCCTCCGGCTTACGGATCTTGCGCGCGCCCTCGAGCCGCCTGCCGAGCCGGTGCGCGTCGCGCAGCGACAGCTCGGTCAGACGGGAGGCGAGGGTGCCGAGGGCGGGGGCTGGATGCGTAGACATACGCGGTCCAGGATCTCACCTCGGGGAAATCGCTGGCGAACGATTTGCTTCGGGCGCGCTCAGGGCGTGCGCTGGGCGGGCGGCGCGGCTTGTGCGCGC
Organism: Streptomyces sp. NPDC020362; assembly: GCF_040642095.1. Classification (NCBI taxonomy): domain Bacteria; kingdom Bacillati; phylum Actinomycetota; class Actinomycetes; order Kitasatosporales; family Streptomycetaceae; genus Streptomyces; species Streptomyces sp. NPDC020362. Next base: position 39,647 of record NZ_JBFAET010000011.1, on the reverse strand, counting down.
TGCCGGCTCGACGGGTCCCCGAGAGCGATCGACTTCGCGGTGTTGGACACCGCCTTGATGCCGAGATAGGCGGTGGTCGTGCTGCTCACCGCGGTGAACGCGGCGGTCAGCACCCCGACGACCACGGCCTTGTCGCCGTTGAGCCGCCACACCCCGATGATCGCGACCGCGGCGATGGCGACATTGCTGATCACGACCGCGAGCAGCCCGTACCGTGCCCGGTCCTTCTCCAGCTCCGTGTCCTGGACCGTTCCGGTCTCGCTCCGGCTCATCGGCCTCGCCCCCCGCTCCGCAGCTGCTCCACCCGAGCGTCCACCTGTGCTCGGTCGTACCCGCGTCGGACGATGTCGAAAACGGGCGGTGCGTCGGGTGCCGGGCCCGAGGCCAGGCGGTCCAGATAGGCGTCCACCTGGGTGCGGTCGTAGCCGCGCCGTGCGATGTCGAACCGGAAATCGCCTTCCAAGGCTGCCTCCCCCGAGAGCAGGCCGATGACCCGGCCGGATACGACGAAGGCCCCGCTCTGTCGAACGGGGCCTTCTGGCTGTGGCTGGGGCCGGGGTCGAACCGGCGACCTATCGCTTTTCAGGCGATCGCTCGTACCAACTGAGCTACCCAGCCACGAGGTTTCACGTGAAACCTCAGCGGTCCTGACGGGATTTGAACCCGCGGCCTCCACCTTGACAGGGTGGCGAGCACTCCAAACTGCTCCACAGGACCAAGCTGTGCGTGCAACAGTGTTGCACACGATCTTGCGTGCCCCCAACGGGATTCGAACCCGTGCTACCGCCTTGAAAGGGCGGCGTCCTAGGCCGCTAGACGATGAGGGCTATCGGCCCGCCTGGGCGCTTCTCAGCGCGTCGGGGACGTGAGAAGCATATGGGATGGCGGGGAGTATCGCCAAAACGGTTTACGGCGACGAGGACGAAGAGGTGGGGGAAGAGGGCGACAGGGAGCGCGGGGGCGGTGTGGCGCCCGGCATGTTCTCCTCCGGAAGGTGGCGGCTGACCTCCGCCGTCGTCAGGCCCAGGCCGCCCAGCTCGATCGCGTCCCAGGCCTGCAGGCGGCGGCTGTCGCGGTCGAAGTAGAGGATCGAGGCCTCGATGGGTGCGGGGTAGGCGTGCTCGACCGCGCGCAGGCCGCTGCCGCCGGTCGAGCCCTCCATGCGCAGCCGGGTGCCGTACTTCAGCATCTCCGTCCCCTCGTGATGCAGGTGGCCGCAGAGCACCAGCGGCACCTCGCCGTCCGTCTCCCGGGCGGCGGACGGCTCGTGCGCGATCGCCACGTCCACCGGGGTGCCGGCCACCCGCTGGTCGTGCAGGGCCGCGGCCAGACGGGCGCCCGCCAGCTGCTCGGCCGCGTCCCCGCCGGGTGCCACCGAGCGGTCCGGGGTGAACTGCGGGTCGCCGATGCCCGCGAAGCGCAGGCCCCCGACGGTCTGTGCCCGGCCGTCGTCCAGGACGTGCACGTTCTTCATGCGCTGCAGGTAGCGCTGGGTCACGGAGGAGTCGTGGTTGCCGCGGACCCAGACGTAGGGCACGCCCAGGTCCCGGACCGGGTCCAGGAAGCCGTTCTCCGCCGCCGTGCCGTGATCCATCGTGTCGCCGGTGTCGACGATCACGTTCACCTTGTACTGCTCCACCAGCGAGGCGATGATCTTCCAGCTCGCCGGGTTGAGGTGGATGTCCGAGACGTGCAGCACCCGCAGGGTGGAGGGGTCCGGCCGGTAGGCCGGGAGCGTGGAGGTGACGTCGTACAGCTTCGTCACGTTCGTCACCAGGCGCGCCAACTCCTTCTGGTAGACGTCGAACTCCGTGACGATGCTGCGCGCGTTGCCGACCAGGGACGGCGCGGAGGACAGCAGACCGGAGAACCTCGGCTCCAGGACCGACTTCGGGTTCCAGGTGGCGTACGCCGTCGCGCCCGAGGCCGCGAGCAGGGTGAGGGCCAGTCCGCCGGCCGCGAGGGCCCGGCGCGGGCGGCGGTAGACGGCGAGACCGAGGGCCGTCGCCCCGGAGACCACGGCGACCGAGGAGCGCACGGCCAGGTCGAGGGTGCCGTGCTCGACGTCCCGGGCGACCTCGTCCTGGAGGCCGGAGAGCCGCTCGGGGTGGTCGACGAGGGCCTGGGAGCGCAGCGGGTCGAGCTGGTCGACGTTCACGTCCAGGCGGACGGGCGCGACATGGCTGTCCAGGGTCAGTGCGCCCAGCGGGGAGACATTGATCTTCGTGCCGCCGGTGAGGGAGGGGCGCAGCGCCATGGTCGTGTCCATCGGGCCGACCGGCGCCCGCACGTTCCCGACGATCAGCAGGCCCAGCCAGGCGCCGACGAGGACCACCGCGCCGAGGCCGAGGGCGCCGAGCCAGGGGCGGGGGCGAGGGGCGAGCGGGAGGTCGGGGAGGGCGCTGGCGGTCCGGCGGGGGCGGCGCATGCGGTGCGGGATCCTGCTCGGCATGCGGTTCAGGGCTGCGACGGGGACGCGGGCCATTGGTGCCGTATGCCCAGGCTCCGGCGTGGATATGCGACGGTTCGCCGCACTCGTACGGGCGTCCCGTGCCGGACAATGACCGTGTGCTGGAGATGACGCGCGAGGAGTTCGAGGAACTGGTCGCCGAGGCGCTCGACCGGATTCCCCCGGAGCTGACACGACTGATGGACAACGTCGCGGTGTTCGTCGAGGACGAGCCGCCCGCCGACGACCCCGAGCTGCTCGGGCTGTACGAGGGGACTCCGCTGACCGACCGGGGCGAGTGGTACGCCGGTGTGCTGCCGGACCGGATCACCGTCTACCGGGGGCCGACGCTCAGGATGTGCGACACCCGCGAGGACGTCGTCGCCGAGACGGAGGTCACCGTGGTGCACGAGATCGCCCACCACTTCGGCATCGACGACGCCCGGCTGCACGCGCTCGGCTACGGGTGAGAGCAGGGGCGCCGGGCAGGGGCGCCGGGCAGGGGTGACAGGCGCGGGGGCACGGGCGGGCGCGGCGCGGGGACGCGGGTCGGCGCGGCGCGTGTCCTCTTGCGGGCGGCGGGAGTTGGGGAGGTCGACTCCCTTTCCCGCCTCCGGAGGTGGCCGCCGTGCGCCCCTTGTACGTACCCGTCCGACTGGCCGTCGCGGTGCTGGCCGTCACCACCGCCGCCGGCTGTGTGAGCGTGGGCGACGACGCCGGCCGTGCCAGGCCCTCGCACTCGGCGGCCCAGCAGGGCGGCCCGGCGCCCGACGGTGGCCCGGTGGACGGCCGGGGCGGCCTCGGCTACGGCGGTCAGGCGCGCGGTGGTGACGGCAAGCACGGGCACGGCGGCAAGGCCGAGCCGGGCAAGTCGGCCTCGGCCTCGCCCACGTCGTCCGGGGCGCCCAGTGCGTCGTCGGCACCGCAGAAGCCGCGCACGACCGCGGGGCCCGCACAGCCGGCGCCGACCAAGGCCCAGCCGACGCCTCCGGTGACGTCCGCCCCGCCCGAGCCCCCGCCGACCACCCCGCCCGCGCCGACCACGGAGCCGCCGACCGCCGAGCCGTCGTCCTCGGCCCACGAGGAGACGGGACCGCAGCTGGCCGCGCGCGAGCCGGCACCCGAGGCGGGTACTCCGGCGTGACCGCGGCCCGGCCGGGACATGGCCGCTGACCTGTGGTGATGGGGCCGGTTTGCCTTCAGGGGTGTTAGGTGCGTATGGTGGTAGATCGTTTGATCCCATTTGCCCGGCGCCACCACAGAGCGCGCCGTGTGGCGCGTACTCTCCCTTGCCGTGGCGGACCGCATTGAGGCGGTCGTGAGCGAATCACGGAGTTGACGGGCGCGTGCCGAAGAGACTCCGGAAGGTTTCGCATTCGCATGTCCGTGTCCAGTACTGATCACATCGTCATGTCCGAGAACATCCAGGACGACGAGTTGGTGACCGAGGTCCCCGAGACCGCTGACACCCCCCAGACCACCCAGACCCCCCAGATCACCTTCGCCGACCTCGGCCTCCCCGAGGGCATCGTGCGCAAGCTCGCGCAGAACGGCGTCACCACCCCCTTCCCGATCCAGGCCGCGACCATCCCGGACGCCCTGACCGGCAAGGACATCCTCGGCCGTGGCCGCACCGGCTCCGGCAAGACCCTCTCCTTCGGTCTGCCGACCCTGGCCACGCTGGCCGGCGGCCGCACCCAGAAGCACAAGCCCCGCGCGGTCATCCTCACCCCGACCCGTGAGCTGGCCATGCAGGTGGCCGACGCCCTCCAGCCGTACGGCGACGTCCTCGGCCTGAAGATGAAGGTCGTCTGCGGCGGTACGTCGATGGGCAACCAGATCTACGCCCTGGAGCGCGGCGTCGACATCCTCGTCGCCACCCCGGGCCGGCTGCGCGACATCATCAACCGCGGCGCCTGCTCCCTGGAGGACGTGCAGATCACCGTCCTGGACGAGGCCGACCAGATGTCCGACCTGGGCTTCCTGCCCGAGGTCACCGAGCTGCTCGACCAGGTCCCGGCGGGCGGCCAGCGGATGCTGTTCTCCGCGACCATGGAGAACGAGATCCAGACCCTCGTCGACCGCTACCTGAACGAGCCCGTCTCCCACGAGGTGGACGCGGCCCAGGGCGCGGTGACGACCATGTCGCACCACATCCTCATCGTGAAGCCCAAGGACAAGGCGCCGGTCACCGCCGCGATCGCCTCCCGCAAGGGCCGCACGATCATCTTCGTCCGCACCCAGCTGGGCGCCGACCGTGTCGCCGAGCAGCTCCGCGAGGCCGGCGCGAAGGCCGACGCGCTGCACGGCGGCATGACCCAGGGCGCCCGCACCCGCACGCTGGCCGACTTCAAGGACGGGTACGTCAACGTCCTCGTCGCGACCGACGTCGCCGCGCGCGGCATCCACGTCGACGGCATCGACCTGGTGCTGAACGTGGACCCGGCGGGCGACCACAAGGACTACCTGCACCGCGCCGGCCGCACGGCGCGCGCCGGCCGCACCGGCACGGTCGTGTCCCTGTCCCTGCCTCACCAGCGCCGCCAGATCTTCCGCCTGATGGAGGACGCGGGCGTCGACGCCGCGCGCCACATCATCCAGGGCGGTGCCGCCTTCGACCCGGAGGTCGCCGAGATCACCGGCGCCCGCTCCATGACCGAGGTCCAGGCCGAGTCCGCGGGCAACGCCGCCCAGCAGGCCGAGCGTGAGGTCGCCCAGCTCACCAAGCAGCTGGAGCGCGCCCAGCGCCGCGCGACCGAACTGCGCGAGGAGGCCGACCGGCTCGTCGTCCGGGTCGCCCGCGAGCGCGGCGAGGACCCGGAGACGGCGGTGGCCGAGGCCCAGGCCGCCGCGGCCGAGGCCGTGGTCGAGGCGTCCGTGACGCAGGAGCCGGCCGAGCGCGAGACCGAGCGCGAGGAGCGTCCGGCGGCTGCGTCGTACGACCGCCGGGAGCGGCGCGGCTTCGACCGGGACCGGGGCGAGCGGGGCTTCGAGCGCCGTGACGACCGGGGTGACCGCGGTGGCCGTTCCTTCGAGCGCCGTGACGACCGCGGTGGCCGTGGCTTCGAGCGCCGTGACGACCGGGGCGACCGCGGTGGCCGTGGCTTCGAGCGTCGCGACGACCGCCGTCCGTTCGACCGCGACCGGGACCGTGACCGCGGTTTCGAGCGCCGTGACGACCGCGGTGGCCGTCCCTTCGAGCGCCGTGACGAGCGTGGCGACCGCGGTGACCGCGGTGGCCGTGGCTTCGAGCGCCGTGACGACCGCGGTGGCCGTCCCTTCGAGCGCCGTGACGAGCGCGGCGACCGCGGCGACCGCGGTGGCCGTTCCTTCGAGCGCCGTGACGAGCGTGGCGGCTTCCGCCGCGACGAGCGCGGTGGGCACCGGGGCAGCGACCGTCCGTTCAACCGCGACCGCCGCGACGACCGCCCGGGCTTCCGCTCGGCCGGCCACGACCGCCCCTACGGCCGTCGTGACGACCACCGCGGCACCGGCTCCTTCGGCCGCCGCGAGGACAAGCCGCGCTGGAAGCGCAACGGCTGACGCAGCCCGGGAGCACCGGCTGACGCCGCGACCACCGGCTGACGCCGAATGACCCGGCAAGGGCCCGTACGACTTCGTTCGTACGGGCCCTTGCGGCGTTTCCGGGCCCGGCGCGGCGGCGGCGATTCCCCTCGGTCGCGCTGTCCGCGCCGAGTGAGCGGGCGGAAGCAACGGCTTCGGCGTCATCGGCAGTCATGAGGGCCGGCACCGGCCCGGCAGGGCTGCAAGGGGGCTCTTCCCGCGGTGTCCCTGTCGGCCCGTCCGTTCTCGGCCTGACGGTGACTTCCGGCCACCGAGTGACGCATGTCACGCACCCGGCGGGGGAATCGCTGGGGGACATGACGGATGACGCAGGTCTGAGTGGGGGGCGGACGGGGAACGGCCGGCTCAGCTCGGTTGCACCCAGGAGCGTGTGGTGGCACGTGCTGGGCGTCGCCGTGATCGTCGGTGCGCCGGCCCTCGTCTCCGACCACCCCCGGTCGGCGTCCTTCGTGTTCACGAAGTTCGTCAACGGGACCGGCTGGGGGCAGCGGGCCGTACGTGGTGCTGCCGGGTCTCCTGATGGCGCGGTACACACTCACTGGGCACGACGCCTCGGCCCATATGACGGAGGAGACCCACGACGCGTCGACGGCGGGCCCGAAGGGCATCGCCCGCTCCATCCGGACGTCGCGGGTGGCGGGCTAGGTCCTGCTCCTCGGCTTCACCTTCGCCATCCGGTCCTACGACAAGGAGCCGGCCTCGCCGACCGGCGCGCCCCCCGCCCAGATCCTCCTGGACGCACTGGGAGCAACGACCGACAAGGCGCTGCTGCTGGTGGTGATCGGTGCCCAGCTCTTCTGCGGAATGGCCTCGGTGACCGCCAACAGCCGCATGATCCAGGCTTTTTCCCGTGGTCGGCGTGCTGCCCTTCTCCTGCGTCCGGCACACGGCCAGCACCCGCACCCGCACCCCTGTGGCGGCGGTCTGGCCGGCCGCGCTCGCCGCTCTCGCCCTGGGCTCCCCGACCACCTGGTGGCCGGCCTCGGCCCGCCACTGGTTCCTCGATCCGGCGCACGTCCGGGCTCGCGAGCCGGTCGAAAACTGATCACACCCACCCGCACCGGCCACCCGACGCGGCCGAGTCGCCAATACCCGATCGGAGACTCGGCCGCGTCCGGCTATGCTCGGACAGGCAACATCGCCTGGGCCCTTAGCTCAATTGGCAGAGCAGTGGACTTTTAATCCATTGGTTGTGGGTTCGAGTCCCACAGGGCCTACGGTTCGCAGGCGGGCAGCATGCCCTCCGACCTGCTGTGCGGCGCCCGATTCGGCTTCGGCCGGCTCGGGCGCCGTGGCGTTTTCGGGGCCGTGCGCGCGCGATGCGCGAGCGGAAGGCCGGGGTGGGCGAGGCAGGCGACGCCCCAGCGGCCGTCGCGATCGGCTCGTCTGAGCAGGGTGCTATGATCGGGGCCGACGCCTGTTGGGCGTAAACGGCAGCCTGTACGCGGTTGTTGGGGCCCAGCTTGATGAGGACGCAGCTGACGTGGTCCTTGACGGTGGCCGGGCACAGGGTGAGCCGATTGCCCATCTGCACGTTTGACAGGCCGTCGGACAGGAGGTCGAGCACCTCGTGTTCCCGGACGGTGAGCGGGGAACCGAGAGTTCGAGGCCGCCCGTGGGGCGGCCTCCGAGTCGTTGCCCCGTCCGGGGCCGCATCCCGGTCTACACCGAGTCGGCTGCCGGACGGTGCCTCCCGTCGACGTCGGGCTGGACCTCCATGGTGAAGGCAGCGTCCCGGTGGGTCCCCTCCCAGCCGCGCCAGACGTGCACGTGGACGGGTCTCGTGGATCCGTTGCCGTTGATGCTCCACTCGGCCCTCAGATCGCGGGCGACGAGGGCGGCGGCGTACTCGGCGTCCTGGGCCGGGTCGTCGGTGGTGATCCTTCCGCGCCACTGGCTGGGGTGGATGCCGTAGGTGCGGCACCCGTCGGAACCGTACGGTTCGTCCACCCGGTACACCCACTGTGTGGTCCCGCTCGGCGCGGGGAGCGGCATGCGCACATCGAGATGCGTGCCGTTGTGCGGACGGCCGTCGACACCGTGTCCGGCCAGGTGCCGTGCGATGACCTCGCCCGCCAGCTGCGCGTACAGCTCCATGACCCGCAGATCCTGGTCGGACGGCCGGCCGGGCTGTGACGTGTGCGTCGAGATCATCCCCATCAGCTGCCCGTTGTGATCGACCAGCGGTGTGGACTGGACCGAGCGGACCCCCGCCGAGCGGAAGATCTTCTGGTGGGGCGTGAAGGCCGGGTCGTCGCGGACGTCGTCCGAGACCGCCTGGACGCCCTGCCAGGCGGCCCGTCCGCAGACGGAGCGGCTGTCCCGGACCACCGCGAAGTGGTCGAGGAACTCGTGGCCGAAGCCGGACTGGGTGACCAGGACCAGCGAGTCGTCGCGCGGGTCCACGAACTGGATGTTCCCGAATTCGGCGCCCATGAGCGCCATCGCCCCTCCGGCGACCCGCGGGAGTACGGCGGTCAGCTGAGTGACGTCGTGCAGTTCTGCTGCCGCGTCCTGCAGGTTCTTGAGGGCCGAGGGCTCGTCCAGGCTGAGGGCGACCCACGCGCTGAGCTGGTCGGCTCTCTCCGTGACGGCCACCTTGCGCGCCGGCCGGGGCCGGGCAGAGCGATAGGAGGCCGTGACCTGCTCCAGCGGCCTCACGAGGTTGTGAGGATGGCTCATGTGCACCACACCCTCGATCGGGTGTCTTTGCGACGAGTTTACGTCTCCTCCGCCACTCTGGACAGCCGTCCGGGGACCCGGCTCAGCGCCGGGCGGCGGATGCCGCGTACGCCCTGAGGAACGCCGCGACCCCACCCGTGATCAGGCGGTCCGTCTCCTCCTGCGGGAGGGGCAGGACGCCGTAGTGGGTGGACTGGACGATGGTGTGCGAGGTCAGGGCCATGAAATGGCCGGCCGCCAGAGCCGGGTCGCCGTGTGCGTCGAGCAGTCCGGCCTCGGCAAGGTGCGTCATCGCCTCCGTGACCGCCCGGCCGACCGGTTCCGGCCCGGCCTTGTGCCAGGCCCCGAGGACCTCCGGCGGTACGTGGTCGGCCTCGGCGTGGATGTGGCGGACCAGGGCGAAGTGGTTCGGGTAGTCGGCCATGAGACCGACGAACCCGCGGGCCAGGGAGACGAGGTCGCGTTCGAGGTCTTCGGGGTGCGGCAGACGCTCCGGGTCCAGTACCGAGCGCAGGATGGCCAGCTGGGCGTCCCGGACCTCGCCCGACGTCCAGGTCACCACGGTCTGGAAGAGCTGTGCCTTGCCACCGGGGAAGTGGTTGTAGAGCGTGCGGGTGGAGACGCCGGCCTCCGCGGCGAGGGCGTCGACCGAGGCGCGCGTGTAGCCCTCGCGGCCGAAGAGCGTGCAGGACGCGCTCGCTATGGCCATCTGCTTCTCCAGCTTGCGCGGGGAGACCTCGCGCCGCGCCCGCTCCAGCCGGGACTCGTTCGTTTCGCCCACTCTCGCCTCCTCCTGGCCCGCACTCTACCCGACTTACAACGAGCGTTGTAATTTTTACAACGCTCGTTGTACTTTGCTGGGCAGGAGGCCGCACCGGGCGGCCGACGCCCTGAGATGGGGGATTCCTGTGTCCGTTGTCAGCAACCAAGCACCGCTGCGCGTGGCCGTCATCGTCGGCAGCGTCCGTGAGGGCCGCCAGGGCCGGGCCGTCGCGGACTGGTTCCTCGGCACCGCCGCCGGCGACGCCGGCCTCGCCCTCGACGTCATCGACCTCGCGGACGTGGACCTGCCGCTGGTGCTGCCCGGGTGGGGCGGCACCCCGAGCCCCGCGGCCGCCGCCGCGCTGGAGGACGTCTCGCCGCGGCTCGCCGCCGCCGACGCGTTCGTCGTCGTCACGCCGGAGTACAACCACAGCTTCCCGGCGTCCCTGAAGAACTTCATCGACTGGCACCACGCCCAGTGGCAGGCCAAGCCCGTGGGCTTCGTGTCCTACGGCGGACTCGGCGGAGGCCTGCGCGCGGTCGAGCAGCTCCGGCTGGTCTTCGCCGAACTGCACACGGTGACCGTGCGCGACTCGGTCAGCCTGCACGGCCCCTGGTCCGGCCTCGGCAAGGACGGCGCTCCGCTGGACGCCGCCGTGTGCGCAGGCGCCGCCAAGGGCATGCTCGGCCAGCTCACCTGGTGGGGAAGGGCACTGCGGGCCGCCCGCGCCGAGCGTCCCTACACGGCCTGAGGGCCGGCCGGATGCGTACCACCGGGTCCGTCGCCGCACCGGCCCGCCCGGTGCCCGCCATGTCCGGGACGCTGCGGCGGACCGTGGTCGTCGTGGTCATCGGCTCCATGATGTCGGTGCTCGACATGACGATCGTCAACGTCGCACTGCGCCGCCTCTCGGAGTCCTTCGGTGCCCCGCTGGAGACCGTCCAGTGGACCGTCACCGCGTACACGCTGGCGCTCGCCGCCGTCATCCCGACCGCTGCCTGGGCGATGGCCCGGATCGGCGCCCGGCGCACCTATCTGACCGCGCTCACCCTGTTCACGGCCGGCTCGCTGCTCGCCGCCTGCGCCTGGGACGCGGGCAGCCTCATCGCCTTCCGCGCGGTGCAGGGGCTGGGCGGGGGGCTGCTCATGCCGGTCGGCATGGCGATGGTGATGCGGATCGCCGACCGGGAACGGCTCGGCCGGGCGATGGCCCTGCTGGGGCTGCCCGTACTGGTCGGTCCCGTGACGGGGCCGGTGCTCGGCGGATGGCTGGTCGATTCCGCGTCCTGGCGCTGGATCTTCCTGGTCAACCTGCCGGTGGGCGCGCTGGCCCTGACGCTCGCGGCCCGGCTGCTGCCCGCGGACGCGCCCCGCAGCCGCACCGCTTCCGGGCCCCGCCTGGACCTCCCCGGCCTGCTGACGCTCTCGCCCGGCCTCGCCCTGCTCCTGTACGGCCTGGCCCGCGGCGGCGAGCGCGGCGGCTTCGGGGCACCGGGCGTCCTGCTGCCCACGCTGGCCGGTGCCGCCCTCGCGGCCGCCTTCGTGTGCCGGGCGCTCACCGCGCGCGAGCCGCTGCTGGACCTCGGGCTGCTGCGCGACCGCACCTTCACCGCGGGCATCGCCACGCTCGCCCTGTTCACCTGCGGATACTTCGGGTCGATGCTGCTCGGTCCGCTGTACTGGCAGCAGGAGCGGGGGGTGAGCGCGACTGCCGCCGGGCTGTTGGGCGCGCCGGCCGGGCTCGCGGTCGGGGTGACCATGCAGATCGCGGCGCGACGGATCGACACGGTGTCGCCGCGCCGTCTGATTCCGGCCGGGATCGCGGTGGGCGCCCTGGGGATGGCCCTGGTGGGCGTGCAGGTCGGCCAGGCCGGTGTGCCCGCGTGGCGGGTCGTGGCCGCGGGCGCGGTGATGGGCATCGGCTCCGGCATGGTGCTGATGCCGACCATGACGACGGCCACCCGCGACCTGCCCGCCGACCGGGTGGCGGCGGCGAGCACCGCGCTCAGCATCAACTCCCAGCTGGGGGCGTCCGTCGGGACGGCCCTGCTGTCGGTGGTGCTGGGGTCGGCGGGCGAGGACCTCACCGGGTTCCGCCTCGCGTACGCGGTGGCCACGGCCCTGCTGGCCCTGGCGGTCCTGCCCGCGCTGTGGCTGCCCGCCCGCCGCCGGAGCTGAGCCGGGTCAGCCCGCGTTCAGCTCGCTCAACTCCGCGAGCGGCAGCGTGTGCTGGGTCTGCAGGACCTTCGCACGGAGGTAGCGCACGTTGTGCGCCGTGGTGAAGACGCCGGTCGGCACCCGGTCGCGGACGACGACGCCGAGCGCGCGCAACTGCTCCGCCTTGTCGGGGTTGTTGGACAGCAGGTCCAGCTCCCCGATGCCGAGGGCCTGCAGCATCTGCGCGGCGGCCGTGTAGTCGCGGGCGTCCTCCGGGAGCCCGAGCGCGGCGTTCGCCTCGTAGGTGTCGAGGCCCTGGTCCTGGAGGGCGTAGGCGTCGAGCTTGTTGTAGAGGCCGATGCCGCGCCCCTCCTGGCGGAGGTAGAGCAGGACGCCCCCGCGGTCGGCGATGCGCTCGACCGCCTCGCGCAGCTGGGGGCCGCAGTCGCAGCGTGCCGAGCCGAAGACGTCCCCGGTCAGGCACTCGGAGTGCAGCCGGACAAGCGGGGCGGGGCCGGGCTCACCGAGGACTACGGCGATGTGCTCCTGGCCGTCGGTGAGGCCGTGGAAGGTGACGAGTTCGGCGTCGACGCGGTAGCCGTCGGCGAAGCGCAGCGGTACCCGGACGCGGGCGCGCGGCGTGGCGGCGGGGGTGTCGGGCATGCGGGTCCCTCCGAGGCGGTTGCTTCAGTTTTGAAGCAGTGGGTCGGAGAGACCCTACCCCATGCTTAAAAGTTAAAGCAATCGATTCTCGCGCACTCCGATGTGACCCCGGTGCCGCCGTGCGCCCCGGCGCGGCTCAGGGGCCGGCAGGGCCGTCGGGGCCGGCAGGACTGGCGGGGCCGGCGGGACTGCCAGGGCTGTCGGGCCGGGACGACGAGCACGACGAACGGCGCCGCCACGGGACGTCGCCCGCCCCGGCCTCGGCGTCGTCCCCCTGCAGCCCGCGCGTGATCCCCGTGCAGATCTCCTCCAGGTGCCCCACCTGCTCCGGCGTGAGCCGGTCGAAGAGGGTCGCACGGACCGCCTCGACGTGCCCGGGCGCCGTACGCTCCAGTACGGCCATCCCCTCGTCCGTCAGCACCGCGAGCGAGCTGCGCTTGTCCGAGCAACACTCCTCGCGGCGCACCAGCCCGTCCCGCTCGAGGCGGGTCACCGCATACGTCAGCCGGCTGCGGGTGATCTTCAGCTTCTCGGCGAGGTCGGTCATCCGCAGGCGCCGGTCGGACGCCTCGGAGAGATTGGCCAGAACGGAGTAGAACAGGTGGGGCATGCCGGCCTCCTGCTGGAGCTGCCGGTCGATCGCGTCCTCCAGCAGCTGGGAGGCGGCGATGTAGGCGCGCCAGGCGCGCTGCTCCTCGGGGGTGAGCCAGCGGGTCGTCATGCCGCCAGTGTAAGTTTGTTTCAAACTTGAACCAAGACCGACAGTCCTCCGCCTCGCCAGGGAGAGCGCGCCGATGCCGTACCCGTACGTCCTGCTGTCCGCCGCCGTCTCCCTCGACGGCTACCTGGACGACACCGGCCCCGAACGGCTCCTGCTGTCCAGCCCGGCCGACTTCGACCGCGTCGACGAGGTGCGGGCCTCGGTCGATGCCATCCTCATCGGCGCCGGCACCATCCGCGCCGACAACCCGCGCCTCCTGGTGAACTCCCCCGAGCGCCGCGCGGCCCGCACGGCCGAGGGCAGGCCCGCGTACCCGCTGAAGGTCACCGTCACCGCCGGCGGCGACCTCGACCCGGCCGCGAACTTCTGGCACACGGGCGGCGAGAAGCTCGTGTACACCACCGACAAGGGCATCGAGCAGGCCTCGCGCGCCCTCGGCCGGAGTGCCGACGTGGTCTCCCTCGGCCGCGACCTCGACTGGCGCACCCTGCTGGAACACCTGCACGACGTGCGCGGCGTACGGCGCCTGATGGTCGAGGGCGGTGGCACGGTCCACACCCAGCTGCTCCAGCAGGGCCTCGCCGACGAGCTGCAGCTGGTCCTCGCCCCGCTGTTCGTCGGCGATCCGGCGGCGCCGCGCCTGTTCGGGCCCGGGTCCTACCAGGGCGGCCGCCTCCGGCTCACCGAAACCCGCCGGATCGAGGACGTCGTCCTCATGCGCTACGAGCCCACCGCCCCCGGCGCCGGCCCCGTACCCACCGCCGCCGACCACCACTGGCTGCGCACCGCCTGCGACCTGGCCGCCCTGTGCCCGCCCTCCGGAACGGCCTTCAGTGTCGGTGCGGTGGTGGTCGCCGCCGACGGCGCGGAGCTGGCGCGCGGCCACTCCCGCGAAGCCGGCGACCCCGTGGTCCACGCGGAGGAGGCGGCCCTCGCCAAGCTCGACCCGGCCGACCCGCGCCTGGCCGGTGCCACGGTCTACAGCAGCCTCGAACCCTGCACCCGCCGCGCCTCCCGGCCCGCACCCTGCGCCGAGCTGATCCTGCGGGCGGGGGTGCGCCGGGTCGTCACGGCCTGGCGGGAGCCGGACACGTTCGTGACGGCGGCCGACGGCACCGGGGTGCTGCGGGGCGCGGGCGTGGACGTCGTACTGCTGCCGGAACACGAGGGACGGGCGAAGGCGCCGAACGCGCATCTGATGGCGTGATCGGCGCCTCACGGAAACCCGTGTGCTTCGCACCCTGCGCATGACGTACACTGGAGTCACAACGACGCGGGGTGGAGCAGCTCGGTAGCTCGCTGGGCTCATAACCCAGAGGTCGCAGGTTCAAATCCTGTCCCCGCTACTGAAACTCAGGGCCGGAATCCAGCAATGGATTCCGGCCCTGAGTGTTTTCTCCGCGACCGCCCCTTCCGGGCCCCGTGAGTGCATCCCCAGCTCTGCGACCGCCCCTCGGGGCATCAAGTGGCGTACATCACGCCGGAGATCCGCTCGGTCCACAGCGGCCGCCCGCCGTGCGGGCCTCGCGACCACCCCTCGGGGTCGACGGGCGCAGCTTCCACCCCTGTGACCCACAGTGACCGGACGGCAGCCCTCCGCATAACATCTGAGTCACCATCAAAACGTTCGTGACTCCTGAACACCGGTCAACTCGCCCGTTTTCCGCCGGTCGTGCCCTGTACGTCCGCAGCGAAGAACGTTAATGATCAAGCCGAACGGCTTGGAATCTCACAGGTGGGTCTATTAACGTTCGATAACGCAGCGCGGTCGTCCCAGCCGTCACCCGAGGCGGCTCCGTGCGCACGTGCCGAATCCCGCAAGGGAACCGGGGAACCACCACCTTGGGGTGAATCGCTCGGATGCCGTCGTGAACCGTTTGGGTCCACGACCGGTATACGCGCGTAGGAGACCTTCCTGCTCCGAACCCGTCAGCTAACCCGGTAGGCGGAGGAAGGAAAGGAGCACGCCTTCGTGGCGTCCAACCGGCCTGCCCCAGAAGCCCCGTTCGTCCCGTCTCAGCGCGAGACCGAGACCTTCGGCTACGGCGACCACCGCACCGAAGAGGGCCCCTGGGAGGAGTGGAACCCCACCGAGGACTCCATCCGCCCGGTACGCGGCCGGCACCGGGTCTCCAAGCAGCGCGGCGGCGGACTCGCTCGCAGCTCCACCGTCCTCGGCGTCGGCGTGATCGCCGCCGTCGGCGCGGGTGGCATGGCGAGCGCCCACACCGGCAAGCCGCCGGTTTCCCTCTCGATGCCCGACCTGTCCTCCGTCGGCTCCCTGTTCGACGACGGCTCCTCCGCCTCCGACGCGTCCAAGGCCACCGAGGCCTCGCTCAGCAACGTCGGCGTGAACTCCGCCGACAGCGACCAGGACGGCAACGCCGGCGAGGCCCTGCGCAACCGGATCATGGCGCAGGCCGAGCAGCAGCAGAGCAAGGCCCAGAGCAAGGCCACCGCGGTCGCCCTCGCCTCCGCCGAGAAGCAGGGCGCCGCCGCGGCCGCCCAGGCCGAGAAGGAGGCCGCCGCCAAGGCCGCCGACGCCAAGGAGAAGGCCGAGGCCGCCGCCAAGAAGCAGGCCGAGGCGGAGCGCCTGGCCGAGCTGGCCAAGCAGTACAAGCTGCCGGTCGTCTCGTACACGATCACCGGAACCTTCGGCCAGCCCGGCTCGATGTGGTCCTCCGGCTACCACACCGGCCTCGACTTCGCCGCTCCCACCGGCACCCTCATCAAGGCCATCCACGGCGGCACCATCACCCAGGCGGGCTGGGCCGGCGCCTACGGCTACCGCACCGTCCTCACCCTGGACGACGGCACCGAGCTGTGGTTCTGCCACCAGTCCTCGATCGGCGTCTCCGTCGGCCAGAAGGTCAGCACCGGCGACGTCATCGGCCGCATCGGCGCCACCGGCAACGTCACCGGCCCGCACCTCCACCTGGAGGTCCACCCGAACGGTCAGGCCACCGGCATCGACCCGATGACGTGGCTGCGCGGCAAGGGCCTCAACCCCTGACCGGCCAGTCCGCCCGAGCCTGATCCATCCCCTCATCCGGTCCCCGGCAGCCCTGACGACGACCCCCCGGCGTCAGGGCTGCCGGTCGTGTGTCCCCACACCCTTCACATCCCTCCCGGAATGTCCGGGAGGGATGTGATCGTTAACCCGGACATGACCGACTCTCATGCCTCACGGCGCACACTGGGTTCCTCCGACCTCGAGGTCTTCCCACTCGCCCTCGGCGGCAACGTCTTCGGCTGGACCGCCGACGAGGACACCTCCTTCGCCGTCCTGGACGCCTACACGGCCGCCGGCGGCAACTTCGTCGACACCGCCGACGTCTACTCGGCGTGGGCCGAGGGCAACAAGGGCGGCGAGTCCGAGACGATCATCGGCAAGTGGGTCAAGGCCCGCGGCAACCGCTCCGACGTCGTCATCGCCACCAAGGTCAGCCAGCACCCCGAGTACCAGGGCTTGTCCGCGGCCAACATCAAGGCAGCCGCCGACGCCTCCCTGCGCCGCCTGGGCACCGACTACATCGACCTCTACTACACCCACTACGACAAGCCCGAGGTACCGGTCGAGGAGATCATCGGCGCCCTGGACGGCCTGGTGAAGGCGGGCAAGGTCCGGCACATCGCCGCCTCCAACATCACCCCTGAGCGGCTCCGGGCCTCCCTGGACTTCTCCGAGCGGGAGGGTCTGGCGCGGTACGTCGCCCTCCAGCCCCACTACAACCTGGTCTCCCGCGACACCTACGAGGGCCCGCTCCAGGACCTCGCCGCCCGTGCGGGCCTCGCGGCGGTCCCGTACTACGCCCTCGCCTCGGGCTTCCTCACCGGCAAGTACCGCCCCGGTACGCCGGTCGACAGCGCCCGCGCCGGTTCGGCCGCCAAGCACCTCGCATCCGAGCGCGGCCAGAGGGTCCTCACGGCACTGGACGAGATCGCAGCCGCCCACGAGGCCCCCGTGGCCACGGTCGCCCTCGCCTGGCTGGCCGCCCGGTCCACGGTGACGGCCCCCATCGCCTCGGCACGCACCCCGGAACAGCTTCCGGCGCTCCTGCGGGTGGCGGACCTGCGGCTGACCACCACCGAACTCAAAACCCTGACAGAGGCCTCAGCCTGATCCCGCCCAGCCCACCACCGCCTCCGGTCCGAGCCTGGCTGGTCCGGCGCCGCCTCCGGTCCGAGCCTGGCTGGTCCGGCGCCGGCTTCGGTCTGAGCCTGGCTGGTCCGGCGCCGGCTTCGGTCTGAGCCTGGCTGGTCCGGCGCCGGCTTCGGTCTGAGCCTGGCTGGTCCGGCGCCGCCTCCGGTCCGAGCCTGGCTGGTCCGGCGCCGGCTTCGGTCTGAGCCTGGCTGGTCCGGCGCCGGCTTCGGCTGGGCTTGGCTGGTCCACCGCCGCCTCCGGTCCGAGCCTGGCTGGTTCGGTGTCGGCTTCGGCTGGGCTTGGCTGGTCCGGCGTTGGGCTCGTGGTCTGGCTGGTTCGGTGTCGGCTTTCTGGGCATAGCTGGTCCGGTGCCGGCTTCGGCTGTTCGGCGTCCACGGCAACCTCTTCTCCGCCGCAACGGTGATCAGCCACGATGGCGCGGTCCGGCGGTGCCGAACTCTCCGCAACACCGCGCCGAGGCTCTCCGCAACACCGTGCCGAGGCTCTTCGCAGCACTCTGCCTAGGTGCGATACGGGTTGTACGCGGGGTGGGGCGCCGCCGGATAGCCGTACCAGTAGGCCACCGGCGCCCCGTACAACGGCTGGGCCGGGGCGGCCGCCATCGCGGCATGTTCCAGCGCCGGCCGGGCCACTTCCCTGCGCCGCCACAGCTCGGCCAGCAGCTCCTGCTCCCGCACGACGAAGTCGGCCCCGGCCCGCCCGCGCCGCCCCCGCTGCCGCAGGAACGCCAGCGAGGTGGCGTACGCCTCGTACTGCGCCACCGCCCGTGCAGCCGGCCGCCCCCCGAAGTGCCGACGGGCATGGTCCCGGGCCATCCGCCGCGCCCGCATCGACCCGAGCACGAAAGGCTCGGCCGGCCCCAGCCACCCGGCGCACACATACGCGGGCAGCTCCTCCCGCACGGTCCGCAGCTCCCGCTGCCGCGTCCAGACCGCCAGCCAGGTCAGCAGCCCGAACGCGGGCAGCATGAAGCCGCCGTAGACGGCGAAGAAGCCGTACTCGCCGAAGGTCGAGGAGCCGTTCCAGAAGGCGTGCATGCTCATCGCGAGCAGCAGCCCGCCGAGCGGGATCAGGACACGCCGGGCGTGCTGCCGTTCGGCCGAGAGCGCCGAGATGCCGAAGCCGATGCCCGTGAGGACGGTGAACAGGGGGTGCGCGAACGGCGACATCACGATGCGCACGAAGAAGGTGGCGGCGGTGACGGAGGCGATGCCGCGGTCGCCGGTGATCTGGTCGGTCCCGAAGGCGGTGCCCAGGTAGAGGATGTTCTCGGTGAAGGCGAACCCGGTGGCGGTGACCCCGGCTATCACGACGCCGTCGACGATCCCGGTGAAGTCCCGGCGGCGGAAGAGGAAGACCAGCAGCACGGCCGCGGCCTTGGCGGACTCCTCCACGACCGGCGCTATCACGGTCGCGCCGAGGGTGTCGGCACTGGCTGGGTCGGCGGTCGCCGTGGCGATCCATTTCGTCGCGAAACTGTTGGCGACGATGGCTATCAGCGCCGCCGCGCAGGCACCCCAGGCGAAGGCGAAGAGCAGGTTGCGCCAGGGGCCCGGCTCGACCCGGTCCAGCCACCGGAAGGCGGCTATGAGCCACGGCACGGGCAGGACGGCGAGCCCCAGTCCGACCAGGAGACCCTCCGTGCCGGTCTGTCTGCGCACGAGCGCGAGGATGACCAGACCTGACAGCGCCAGCAGCGTGATCAGCGCTCCGTAGCGCACCCACCGACGCTGCCACCAGTGCGGGTGCGCTCCGCTTCGGGGGCCGGGGGAGTAGGTCGGGTACGGAGGGCTGGTGGCCAAGGCATCGACCTCTGCTCGTTACTGGTCCTGATGCGGTACGCGGCGAAAGAGCAGATCGTTCACCACATGTCCCTTGTCCAGTCCCTGACCCTCGAAACGGGTCAGCGGCCGGAACTCGGGACGCGGCGCGAAACCGCCGTCGGCCTGGGTGTTCTCGAAGTCCGGATGCGCGGTGAGCACCTCCAGCATCTGCTCGGCATACGGCTCCCAGTCGGTCGCGCAGTGCACGATCGCCCCCGGCTTCAGCCGGGTCGCGGCCAGCGACAGGAACTCGGGCTGGATCAGGCGCCGCTTGTGGTGCCGCTTCTTGGGCCAGGGGTCCGGGAAGTAGACGCGCAGCCCGTCGAGCGAGTCGGGCCGGAGCATCTCCCTGAGCAGGATGATGGCGTCCCCGTTGCCCACCCGGACGTTGGACAGGCCGTTCTGGTCGGCGAGATTGAGCAGATTCCCCTGCCCCGGCGTGTGCACGTCGACGGCGAGGATGTTGGTGTCCGGGTCCCCGGCGGCCATCTGCGCGGTCGCCTCGCCCATCCCGAACCCGATTTCGAGGACGACGGGACGATCGTTCCCGAACATCTCTTCGAAATCAATGACGTGCTGCCCGTCGATGTCCAATCCCCATGTGGGCCACAGCCGCTGCAGCGCATCGGCCTGTCCGGCCGTCACCCGGCTCCGGCGCGGCTGAAAGCTCCGGATCCGCCGCTCGAAGTGCGACCCGGCGGGATCGGCCTTGGGCCCGTCCGGAAACCGGGGCTCCCCCTTGTCCCGGGTGTGCCGAACGGAGACACCGGGGACGTGCGCGGACGGCGACGGGCCGGTGGCGGGCCGCTGGGCTTCGGGGGCATTCAGGGAGTCAGACACAGTGAGACCGATTTTACGGCGCCTCCTCGGCACCCCGAGCCGACCGGCCCAGCACCCTTCCGGCACCCCGAGCCGCCCCGTCCAGCATGCTTCCGTCCCACCGAGTCGGCCGGCCCAGCACCCTTTCGGCCCCCGGGATCGGCCGGCCCAGCACGCTTCCGGTGCCCGGGATCGGCCGGCCCAGCACGCTTCCGGTGCCTCGAGCCGCCCCGTCCGGCACCTTTTCGGCCCACCGAGCCGATCGGTCCGGCACGTTTCCGGCCCACCGAGTCGGGTGGTGGGTGGGCATCGGTCCGGGGGGCCAGGGGGCGGAGCCCCCTGGGGCGGCGTCGGCAGCGCCGGGCAGCCTCACAGCGAGCCCAGCATCTCCAGCGCCCGCCGCCCGACCTCCCTGCCGATCGGCAAGGACGCCGTGGCCGCAGGAGACGGCGCGTTCAGCACGTGCACGGCCCGAGCCCCCTCCCGGATCAGGAAGTCGTCCACCAGCGTCCCGTCCCGCAACACCGCCTGCGCCCGCACCCCGGCAGGGGCCCGCACCAGATCCCCCTCCTCCACCGCAGGCAGCAGCCTCCGCACGGCCTGCAGAAACGCCCCCTTCGACACCGACCGCCGCAGCTCCCCCGCCCCGTACCGCCAGTGCCGCCGCGCGATCACCCACGATCCCGGCCACGCCACCGTCCCGGCCAGCTCCCGGGGCCGTAGGTCCCCCCACCCGTACCCCTCCCGGGCCAGCGCCGGCACCGCGTTGGGCCCGATGTGCACACCCCCGTCGATCCCCCGGGTCAGATGCACCCCGAGGAACGGGAACGCCGGATCCGGCACCGGATACACCAGTCCCCGTACCAGCTCGGGCCGCGCCAGCTCGTAGTACTCCCCGCGGAACGGCACGATCCGCACCCCGGGCTCGTCCCCGGTCAGGCGTGCCACCTCGTCGCAGTACAGCCCGGCACAGTTCACCAGTACCCGCCCGCGTACGACGTCCCCGCCCGCGGTCAGCACGGCCACGCCCCGTTCCGGCCGCCGGTCCACCCGTACGACCCGCGCGCCGTACCGGATCTCCGCCCCCGAGGCCTGCGCCAGCTGCCGCGCGACGCCCACGAAGTCGCACACGCCGGTCGTGCCGACGTGTATGGCGGCCAGGCCGCGCACCTCCGGCTCGTACTCGCCGATCTGCGTGGGGCCCAGCTCCCGCACGGGAATCCCGTTCTCCCGGCCGCGCTGCACGAGTGCGTGCAGCCGCGGCAGCTCCTCCCGCTCGGTGGCGACGATCAGCTTGCCGGTGACGGCGTGCGCGATGCCGTACTCGGCGCAGAACTTCACCATCTCGGCAGCGCCCCGTACCGCGTAGCGCGCCTTGAGGGAGCCCGGCCGGTAGTAGATCCCGCTGTGGATGACCCCGCTGTTGCGCCCCGTCTGGTGCCGGGCCGGGCCCGCTTCCTTCTCCAGCACGGTCACCCGCGTACCCGGCGCGCCCCGCGTGATCGCATACGCCGTGGACAGCCCGACGATTCCGCCCCCGACCACGAGCACATCACAGTCGTACGCACCCACCCGCACCTGCACCACCTCCCACCTCGATAGTGCACTGCGCCACTGACAACGCCTTCAAACCCAGGGTGGCGGGAGCGGCCCCGCGAGGAGCGCGCGGGGCCGTGTCCGGGTGCGGCTGCGCCGCGTGGGCGCGAGCAGGCGAGGACGCCCCGCAGCTGCCGGACCACAAGACCCGGCGGACGCCGAGACCCCCTACGCCGGAGCCATCATCAGGAGCGGCCGGGCCCGCTCCCGCAGCTCCACCACCCGCGGCTCGTCCCCGTAGGGCTCCAGCCGATGCAGAAGATCCTTCACGTACTCCGTGGTCCGGGCAGAGGAGATCCGTCCGGCCACCTCCACGGCCCGCACCCCTTGCTCACAGGCCGCATCGAGGTTCCCCGACTCCAGCTCGGCGACGGCGGAGACCACCAACCGCAGCCCGTGCGACCGCACGAACTCCTCCGTCGGCTTCGACAACGCCTGCTCGGTGAACCGCCGCACCTGCCGCGGCGCCTTCAGATCGCGGTAGCACTCCGCCGCATCGGCGGCAAACCGGTCGTATCCATAAAAACCAAGCCAAGAGGGGTCGTTGTCACCTTCCCTGGACCGCTCCAGCCAGCCCTCGGCCGCTTTCAGTGCCGTGCCGGCGGCCTGTGCGTCCCCCGCGCGCGCGTGCGCCCGGGCCTCGATCAGCCGGAAGAAACTCATGGTGCGCGCGGTCGCCAGTCCCCGGTTGCGCTCCAGGGCGGCCTGCGCGAGATCCACACCCTCGTCGCCGAAGCCCCGGTACGTCGCCTGCAGGGACATGGAGGCCAGCACGTACCCCCCGAGAGGGACGTCCGCGGCCGCGCGCGCGAGCCGCAGCGCCTGGATGTAGTACCGCTGCGCGGCCTCCTGCTGACCGGTGTCGAAGGCCATCCAGCCGGCCAGCCGGGTGAGTTCCGCGGTGGCCCCGAACAGGGCGCGGCCCACCTCGTCGGAGTACGAGCCGAGCAGCAGCGGCGCCGCCTCCACCCGCAGGCACTCCGGCACCATGGACGAACGCCAGTCGCCGCCTCCGTATTTGGAGTCCCAGCGCCTGGCGTCCTCGGCGGCCTCCTGCAGCTTCTGCACATCGCTGTGGCCGACTTTGATCGGTGCGCCGGCGTCCTCGGCGGAGTTCGCCTCCCGCGCGACCGAGCTGTCGGCGGGGGTTATCAGCCATCGCGAGGCGGGCGTTGCGTATGCGCTCACTGCGAACGACCCGGCGAGCGACTGCCAGATGCCGCCGGAGCCGGCCCGGCGCCCGGCGAGGTCGAGCCGGTACAGCTCGGTGGCCGACTTCACCGCCTGTCCTACGTCTCTGGGGAAGGCGAGGCCCACTTCCGGGGCGGGATCCGCATCCGCCAGGCCGATCTCGTGGAGCGGCACCGGGCGGCCGAGCTTCTGGCCGATGGCGGCCGCGATGAGGTGCGGCGCCGCTCCCTGCGGCACCATCCCCTTGGACACCCAGCGCGCCACCGAGGTCTTGTCGTAGCGAAGAGTCAACCCGCGTTGGGCGCCAAGGTCGTTGACGCGTCGCGCGAGTCCTGCGTTGCTGATTCCCGCGAGGGCGAGAACGGTGCCGAGTTTGTCGTTCGGCCCGCGTTGCTCCCTGGACATGCGTCACCCCTCGACACAGACGGCTGCCGCGCTGGCATAACCGTGCGGCATTCGTAAACCCAGCGTAGTTCGCCGCATCCCAAGCGTTAAGGGGCATTGTTCCGGATGGCGGGATTGTGGTCCGTACGGAAGTACGGCCCTGTACGCACCGTGCACACGCTGTCGTCTCGTGCCCCCGCCCGTGTGGCCGTGCGCCCGTCCGTGCGCTCTTCTCCGGCCATCGGGGGAGCGGTTCCATGGCTCTTGCGTGGGTCGGCCCGCTGTACTGGATCCAGCGGGCTGGGGGACACCGCCACCTTCATCCCCGCGGGTGGCGGACCGGTCCGGGAGGCGATGCCCGCCTCCCGGACTGTGCGCGTACCGACGCCCGTCCGCCTTCCGCAGGCCTGTACGGAGCGTGCTCAATTCTGGGCGGCCGTCCATGAATTGGCCGAAAATCGCCCCCGCCGTTCGCGGGCGATGTCTGCTCCCACCACGGAACTTGAGGGCGCGAAGGGCGTTTTGCGGGAGCGCATCGGGGGCGCATTCGCGTCGCACCCGTCGTACGGCTTCCGCGGACCCGGCTCGCCCTCACCCTGCACCCGCCGTGCACGGTACGGCCGTTCGCCTGCCCCTCCCGCACCGCCCTCCCCCGCCGTCTCCCGGACCGCCTCCCCGGGTTTCCCCGATCGAAGGCCGCGTCACCGCCCCTCCAGGGCGCGTCCTTCATGGCAGCATGGGGATCCGGTTCGTACGGTGCACTGTTGTCCACAGCCTGTGGAGGCGTCGATGCGGTGGTTGGTGGGTTGGAGCAGCACCGCCGCGGGCGCCGCGATCGGCTCCGCGGGTGCCACCGGATACGACGGCGAGACCCTGCACCCCGTCGGCTCCCAGCTCCTGTGGGGCGACCCCGATCCCCTGTGGGCCGTCGGCGACTGGCGCCCGGACGAGGTGCGCGTGGTGAACGCCGACGCGCAGAACCGGATCGCCGTCCTCGGCACCTGCGGCGCCTCCGACGAGGAGCTGCGGCGCGGCCTGTTCACCGCGCGCGGGGGCGCACTGCGCCATCTGACGGCCTGGTCCGGCAGCTACACGGCCGTCGTCCAGGTGGGCCGCCGCCTCACCGTCTGCGGCGATCTCGCGGGCGCCCGCCCGGTGTTCCACACCCCCTGGGCCGGCGGTACGGCCTTCGCCACGGCCGCGCTGCCGCTCGCGGACCTGGTCGAGGCCAACCTCGACTTCGCGCATCTCGCCGCCCTGCTCGCCGCCCCCGAGGTGCCGGCCGCGCTGCGCGACACCACCCCGTACGACGGCGTGCGGCGCATTCCGCCGGGGCACGCGCTCGTCCTGCGCGCAGGAGCACGAGAGATCGCCGGGTACGAGCCGGTCGCCTCCCTCGCCGTGGCCGCGCCCCCGGCCGACCCCGACCGTGCGGTGGACGCCGTACGGGACGCCCTCGTCGAGGCGGTCCGCGCGCGACTGTCCGCTCCCCGGCACGTGCCCGACCTCGACCCCGGGCCGGTGCCCGGTATGGGCCCCGCCGAGCGGCGGGCCGCGCGCGGGATGCCGGTGCCGGGGATCGGCGCCGACCTGTCCGGCGGTCCGGCCTCCGGCACGCTGGCGCTGCTGGCCGCCGGACTTCCGGGCAGACCGGGCACGCTGCTGGGCCACGGCACCGGCGCGGGGGAGCGGCTGCTCGCCGTCACCTTCAACGACCTGGCCGTCAGCGGCCGCGAGGCCGAGGTGGAGCGGGCCGGAACCCTCGCCGCCAACCCGCGCCTGCACCACGTGGTGGTGACCGGAGGCGAGGAGACCCTGCCGTTCGCCGACCTCGACGGTCCCCTCACCGACGAACCGGGCCCCTCGCTGGTCACGGCGGCCCGCCACCGTGCCCGGCTCGCCGCCGGCAGCGCCGACCACTTCACCGGCCACGGTGCCCGACAGGTCCTGGACGCCCACCCCGCCCGTCTCGCGGACCTCCTCATGGACCGCAAACGGCGCCACCTGGTCCGGCCGGTCGCGGCCCTCGCGCGGGCCGACGGCTCGGTGATGGTCCCCGCGCGCGTGTACGGCGCGGCGCGGCGCCTGGCACGCACCCCGTACCGGGCGGGTCTGGAGCTGCTCGCCGAGCGGCTGATGCGGCGCCGCTTCGACGACCCCGAGGGGGCGGTCGGCGCCTCCCTCGCCGGGCTGGCCTGGGCGAGACCCGGGCCGGCGGCGCGCTGGCTGACCGGGGAGGCACTGGCTGAAGTATCGGTTCTGCTCCAGAGCGAGGCGGACCGCTCGGCAGGGGGCTCCGGACAGCGCCCCGGTGAGTTCCGCGCGCGTGCGGTCCTCGCCCGGTCCGCCGCCGATCTCCGCGTCCTGGAACAGGCCGCCGAGATCCGCTCCCAGCGCCTGCACGCGCCCTTCCTGGACAACCAGGTCGTCCGCGCCTGCCGTGCCCTCCCCGAGGCCCTGCGGGTCCAGCCCGGCGCCCGCTCCGCCGTCCTGCGCACGGTTCTGGAGGGCGCCGGCGTCACCGACCTCCCGCCCGGCTGGGGCGCCCCGTCCCACGCCTCCTCCGCGGCGGCCACGCGCGCGGGTCTGCGGGTGGCCTCCGACTCCCTCGTCGACCTCTTCGCCACGCCCCTCCTCGCCGAGGCCGGCCTCGTCGAGGCCCGGGTGGTCCGCAAGGCCCTCCGCTCCGCGGCGGCCGGCGAACCCCTTCCCCTCGACGGCCTCGCCGAACTGGTCTCGCTCGAACTCTGGCTCGGCCGCCTCCTGGCCCGCCGGGGCACCTGCTGGACCGGCACGCCCGCACGCGCGCGTGCGGTGCCGGCGGGGATCCCGCCGCGCAGGGGGGTACTGGGTGCGGGGGCCGCGGGGGCCGCGGGAACCGCCGGGGCCGCGGGGCTCAGCGGGTAGGCCGACCCGCCGGGGCTGTACCGGGCGCGTGGTGCGGGGGGTTCGGTGGCTCTGCCTGGACGGTTCCGCTGCTTCGGACGGTTCCTCGGCGCAGCCCGTGCGGTCGTTCCGCCCTGCCCGGGCATCCGTCCCGGGCAGGGTCGACGCACAACCCCCGTGCCTGTGTCCATGCGTCCGGGGACAATGTCCCGGTGCGGTACAGAATCCTGGGCGTCACCCAGGCGGAGGACGACCAGGGGGCCGTCATACCCCTCGGCGGCCCACGCGTGCGCGCCCTGCTCGCCGCACTGGCGCTGCGGCCCGGGCGCGTCACCGCCCCGCAGTCCCTGATCGACGAAGTCTGGGCGGACGATCCGCCCCAGGACGCCCCGGCCGCCCTGCAGGCCCTGGTGGGCCGCCTGCGCCGCGCCCTCGGCAAGGACACCGTGATCTCCGGACCCGGCGGCTACCGCCTCGCCGCCGTCGAAGACCGCGTGGACCTCTTCGTCTTCGAGTCCCTGGTCCGTGCGGCCCGGGCGGCGCTGGACCGTGGCGACGTTTGGGCCGCGGCCCGCGACCTGGACGAGGCACTCGCCCTGTGGAACGGCCCCGCCCTCGCCGACCTCCCGGACCGCACCGCCGCCGCCCGCCCGGACGCTCTGCGTCTGGAGGCGGTCCGGGGCCGTGCCGAGGCCCGCCTGCGACTCGGCCGAGCCGAGGACGCCGTACCGGAACTGACGGAACTGACGGCGGCCCACCCCTACGACGAGTCCCTGCACGCCCTGCTCATCCGCGCCCTGCGCGACACCGGCCGCTCAGCCGACGCCCTCGCCGCGTACGAGTCCGCCCGCCGCATCCTCGCCGACGCCTTCGGCACCGACCCCGGCCCGGAACTCCAGGCCCTGCACACCTCGTTGCTCAAGCAGGAGCCGCCGCCCGCCGCCGCCCCGGCCGCAGCGGCTCCGTACGCCGCCCGGCCCCCGGAGCGGACGGGCAACCTCCGCCCCCGCCTGACCTCCTTCGTCGGCCGGGAACCCGAACTCGACGCCATTCGTTCCGACTTGCACAGGGCCCGCCTGGTCACCCTCACCGGACCGGGCGGCTCCGGAAAGACCCGCCTCGCCGAGGAGGCCGCCGCCGGGCTGCCCCAGGCCTGGCTGGCCGAGCTGGCCCCGCTCGACCGGCCCGAGGCGGTGCCCGGCGCGGTGGTCAGCGCGCTCGGTCTGCGCGAGACCGCGCTGCTGACCAACGACCTGGGGGCGACGCAGGCCGACCCCACGGCCCTGCTGATCGAGTACTGCGCACCGCGCAGCCGTCTCCTGATCCTTGACAACTGCGAGCATGTCATCGACGCGGCCGCCGCCCTCGCCGAGACTCTCCTCACCCACTGCCCGGGGCTCACGATCCTCGCCACCAGCCGTGAACCCCTGGGGGTCCCCGGTGAGTCGGTGCGTCCGGTCGAGCCCCTCGTCCCCGAGCAGGCGCACCGCCTCTTCGAGGAGCGCGCGCAGGCCGTCCGCCCCGATGCCGGCGCGGTGCTCCGCGACACCGAGGCAGTGGCGGAGATCTGCCGCCGCCTGGACGGGCTGCCCCTCGCCATCGAGCTGGCCGCGGCCCGGCTCAGGCTGCTGACCCCGAGGCAGATCGCCGACCGGCTGGACGACCGCTTCCGCCTGCTCACCTCCGGAAGCCGCACGGTCCTGCCCCGCCAGCAGACCCTGCGCGCCGTGGTCGACTGGTCCTGGGACCTGATGGACGAGCAGGAGCGGACGGTGCTGCGCGAGGTGTCGGTGTTCGCCGGCGGCTGGGACCTCGCGGCGGCCGAGGCCGTGTGCACCGGCCCGGCGGCGGACCTGATCGGCGCACTCGTGGACAAGTCCCTGGTCGTGGCCGATCCGGACGGCCCCGCCGACCCGGACAATCCCCATGGCCCGGACAGCCCCAACAACCCCCACGGCCCGGACGGTCCGAACCATCCCGACGGCCCGAGCCGCCCGGACGGCGACGACGGCTCCGGCAGCACCAGGGGCATGCGGTACCGCATGCTGGAGACCATCCACGAGTACGCCAACGAACGCGCGACCGAGACCCCCGAACTGCGCGCGGCGGCCGAGCGGCGCCACCGTGCCTGGGCGTGCGCACTGGCCGAAGAGGCCGACCCCCGGCTGCGGTCCGCGGCCCAGCTGCCCTGGATCTCCCGCCTGGAGAGCGAACACGACAACATCCGTGCGGCCCTCGACCGCGCGGTCCGGGCCGGCGAGGAGGCGCAGGCGGCCGCGATCGCCCTGGCCATGGGCTGGTTCTGGTGGCTGCGCAACCACCGCCACGAGGCGGTGCGGTGGGTGCGCCTGGTGCTGCGCCTGGGCGTCGCCCTGGACTCCCTGCCCGGCGGCGCTGAGACCGACGTCCTGCTGGCGGCGACGGATTCGGCCGATCCGGTCGCCGCCTTCCTCGCCGCCCCTGACGGCGAGGAAGGCCATCAGCTGCGGGAGCAGCGCATGGACCTGCGGATGCTCGAACTCTTCATGATCTCGGAGTCGAGCCCCGAGCAGTTCGCGGCCGACGAGCGGACTCCCGGTTACCTCGCGCGCGTGCGCGCCGCCTACGAGCACGGTGGTCCGCGGGCCGCTCGCCTGCCGGGCATCATCTGGCCGCTGACCGCCTACTACCTGGGCGACTCGGCGAGCGACGTGGGACCGGACATGGCCGCGGCGCTCGCCAACTGCCGTCGGTACGGCGGGGACTGGGAGGTCGGCGTCTCCCTGATGTACCGCACCCACGTGGTCGTCGATTCACCGGGCAACCTGCAGGGTGTGGACGAGGACCTGGCACAGCTGCGGATCCTCAGCCGCCGCGTCGGGGACCGCTGGATGCGGGCGCAGGTGTGCAGCGCGGCCGGCGAGGCCGACATGGCCCGCGGCAGGTTCGAGGAGGCACGCGGCGAGTACGAGGAGGCGCTGCGCCTCGCCCACGAGGTGGGTGCCCACGCCGAGTCCCCGTTCCTGATGGCACGCCTTGCGGAGATCGCCTACCGCTCCGGCGACCGCGAGGCCGCCCTGGCCGCCCTGAACGAGGCGGGCACGGCCGCCGACCGGTACGGACTGGCCGAGTCCCGGGCGTTCGTCCTGATGATGCGGGCCCACCTCGCCCATGACGACGGGGACATCGCCCGCGCGCGTGAGCTGTACGAGGCGACCTGTGTGGCGGCGGCGGGAGGCACCCCGCCCCCGCAGTTCGCGGCCGCCCTGCGCGTGGTGGAGGCCCGGATCACGGCCGCCGAGTCCGGCCCCGGACACGCCCTGCCGATCGTGGCCGAGGCACTGCGCGAGGCGATGGATCGGCGCTGCGCCGAGGCGATCACCGCGAGCCTGGTGGACACAGGCGCCGATCTGCTCGCCCGGCTCGGCGATCTGCCGGGGGCGGTACGGCTGTTCACGGCCGCCGACCACTGGCGCGGCGGCCACCCGCGCCCCGAGCCTGAGCGGACCCAGGCCGAAAAGATCGACACCGAGGCCCGTGCGGTGCTGTCCCCGGACCGCTACGCGGCCGAGCGCACCCGGGGCGCTGCCCTCGGCCCGGAGGAGGTTCTCCGGCACCTGGAGCGGACGGCGCCCGCCCCGGGACGGTGAACCGGGTCAGCGGCAGGTGAACCTGGACCGGGCCCAGTCCGCCAGCGCCACCTGGTCGAAGACCTTGTTGTGCGGTTCCACGACGAGCCGTACGGTTCTGCGCCCGGTCAGGTCCACATGGACGGGCACGGCCGAGTTCCCGCCCCTGACGGTCCCGGACTTCCACAGCCGGACCCCGTCGGCGTAGACGGAGAAGGAGACCTTGCCGAGCCCGAGGGCCAGGTCGTCCACGCCGGCCAGCGCGTCGTAGGCGGTGCACTGGCGGTTGAGGTCGATGGTGACCGAGGACTCGCCGTGGACGGTGACACCGGGCGCGTATCGCCGGCCGCCGATCGACATGTCGTACCGCTGCCACACCCAGCTGCTCTCTCCCAGTCGCATCTCGGGCTCGGTGCCGTCGCCGCCGACGTCGTAGTGCAGGTCGCTCCACTCGTAGACGACGGGAACGGGCGGGGGCGTGGGCGCCGGAGTGGGGGTGGGGGTGGGAGTCGGCGTGGGCCTCGGCTTCGGGGTGGGTGTGGGGGTCGGTGTCGGGGCCGGGGTGGGCTCGGAACTGGGTCTGGGAGCCGGTGTGGGCGTGGGCGCGGGCGTTGCAGTAGGGCTCGGCGTCGGGGCCGGCTGCGGGGCCAGGGCCACCGGCTTCGGAGCGGGCTTCTTCTTCGCCGGCGGCGCGGGGCTCGGCGCCTTCGGCCGGACGAGCGGCGCGGACGGCGACGGCTTGGCCACCTCCTTGGCCGGGTGGCTGTCGTTCACCAGCGCCAGGGTCACCACGGCGGCCGCCACCGCGACCACACCGGTGGCGATCCCGGCCTTCACCGGCGCCCCGAGTCCCTCCGAGGCCACCGAGCCACCACTGCTACCACCGGCGCCACCACTGGCACCGGCACTGCCACCACTGGCACCGGCACCACCAGCACTCGCGGAGGACCCGCCGGCCGTGGCCGCCGCACCGGCGGCGCCCACCCCGGCTCCGCCCGCGATGATCCCGAGCGCCTTTGCATACCCGGCCGCCCCGAACCAGCCGATGACCGCGACCGGCACGATCGCGGGGATGCCGCTCGCGACCTCCTCGATCTGTGCGGCCGCCAGCCGGCACCTGGCGCACTCGTCCAGGTGTTTGCGCAGGCCTCGTTCGGCGCGGATGCGCAGCTTGCGGCGGGCGTAGGTGCCGAGCTGGTCGGCGTAGCGGGCGCACTCCTCGTCGCCGGCCAGGGAGGCGCTCACATGGGCCTGCAGATAGGCCTGCTTCAGCCCCTCGCGGGCGCGGCTCGCCAGCACCCGGGTGCCGTTGGCGTCCAGCCCGAACAGGACGGCCACCTCGCTCGGCGACTCGTCCTCCACCTCGGTGTGCCACAGTACGGCCTGCCAGCGCTCGGGCAGCGAGCGGAAGGCCTGCATCGCCATGGACTGCTCGGCCTCGTGCAGGGCGCGTACATCGGCGCCCAGGTCCAGGCCCGCTCCGAAGGGGCCCATGGATGTTTTGTCGTCGGGCACCTCGGAGGCGCGCGAGGTCTGCTGGGCGAAGACCGCGAAGTCGTCCACGAGCTGCTCGCGCCTGGCGGACCTGGTCCAGTGCGCGGCGACGCGCCGCACCGAGGTCAGCAGATAGGCGCGGACGGCGTACTCGGGTCCCGACCCGCCGCGCACGGCCTGGAGCATGCGGGCGAAGACCTCGGCGGTCAGGTCGTCGGCGGTGTGCCCGTCACGGCAGCAGGTTCGCGCATACCGGCGCACCGCATCCGCATGGCGCCGGTACAGCTCCTCGTAGGCGGAGTCGTCACCGGCCCGCATCCGTTCGATCAACTGGCCGTCGGCGGGAGGCGTCTCCCGGCGCGGCGGCAGCGCACTGCCGTCACGCTGAGCGGGCACACTTCTGTCGTGAGGGGGCACACTGCTCTCGCCCGGCTCGTCCGCCGGGGACACCGAAGCCCGCCCGCCCTGGCTCGGCACCTGCGGCGAGGTCAGCCCGCCGGATTCCGTGTCACCGTCACCGCGCGACTCGTCCCACCCGTCAACGCTCATCGCGGAAAGCCCCCGACGCCGCCCCAGCCCAACCCGTCACCGGCTCAGGGTGCCACATTGTCTTTCGTTCAAGTACCGTCCCTGCACCCATCCACCCGTCCGAGCGGACTTGCCACCGTCGCAGCCCGAACATCCCCCGAACGAGAAGCACCCACCAAGCCCGAAGCTCGGCGAGGCCCGCAGGGATCACCGGCCCGCGCCCGCGCGAGCCGACCGACGCCCAACCCGTACACGCCGAAGACGCGCGCCCAACCCGCACACACAGAAGGGGACAAGAGCCCTGCAGGGCCACTCGCCTCCGCGCCCACGAGCCGGCTGGATCCTTCCTGGCTCGCGCTCGCGTCTTAGGCGGCAGGCCCCTACAGGGTCACTCGCCCCCGCAGGGGCGAGCCAACCCCACCCCGGCCCGCAGCCGACAACGGCGAGACCCCCCACGGGGGCCACCCGCACCCGACCGTGAAAGCTGCACGGGGGCGCGGGTGGGAAAGTCACCGCTGCCGAAGGCGAGGCCGAGGCACACTCACGCCGGCCGGGACCTGAGCCCCTCCAGCAGAATGTCCAGCAGCCGAGCCGAAGCCGCAGCCTGCTGCGCCGCATCCGGCAGGGACGGCGCCGCCGTGGCGATCACCAGCAGCACGTCCGCCACGGACACATCCGCCCGCAGCTCCCCCGCCGCCCGGGCCCGCTCCACCAACTGCCCCACCACGTCGAGCAGCGCAGCGGTCCCCGTGTCGTCCGTGTCTGCGACCACAACCGCAGGCACGGCCGCGGCCGGAGCCGGGGACACGACCGCAGTCGAGTCGGACACCAACCGCAGCTCGCCGGCACCAGCCCCCGGCTGGGACCGCTGCTGAGGCACCCGGGTCCCTTCGCCCGACTCGGCGGAGCCCACTGCGGGAGAGTCGTCGGAGCCGTCCTCGGCGACCCCGACCCGCAGCACCTGCGGCGGCAGCAACCGCCCCGCCCCCGACGCCACGGACGTCCGCAGGAACCGGGACAGCGCCGACCACGGCTCGTCCTCCTGCCCGAGCGCGCTCCGCGCCTGCTCGGTCAGCCGCGCGGTCTCCTCCTCGGCTATCCGCCGGACCAGCACGTCCTTGCTCGGAAAGCGCCGGTACACCGTGCCGACACCGACCCGCGCCCGCCGTGCCACGTCCTCCATCGGCGCGCCGTACCCCAGCTCGCCGAACACTTCACGCGCCGCACGCAGCACGTGTTCCAGATTGCGCTGTGCATCCACGCGCAGCGGTGCCGTACGCGCCCCGTCCGCGCGTCCGTTGCCCACTGCCGCGCTCACCGTTCCGCCACCGGACGCGACGGCGGCTGTCGATGACCAATGCGTGTCCTGAACATGCATGTGTTTCCCCCGGTAATGACGTCTCCCCCCGGAGACTCCCCGCCACTGATTCCGGAGTGCTCGGAACTGGCATCGGTCCACGAGCGGGACCGCCCGTCGCGGACCCGTTCGGCCACATTCCCTACACCCCGTCGACACACGAACATAGTTGAGAGGAAGTCAATTCAGAAGGGGCAGGTTCCGTACAGAGCGCCCCTCGATCGGAGTACGGGTCATTTATGTCCGGATTACATACCTTCGCACCCTCCCGCCCGCCCCCGCTGACCTGCCCGCTTTCTCCCCACCCCCGCGGCGCATCCGACCCTGCGCACACCCGCTCGCCGGTCACACAAATTGCCGGGGCTGTGGACAAACAACTGCGCCGGGTGCGTCATGGGATGGTGAAGGAACGTGCGCGCATTCTCGTTGTCGGCGGCGGCTACGTCGGGATGTACACGGCCCTGCGCCTTCAGCGGCGGCTGAAGCGGGAGCTCAGGCAGGGGGAGGCGGAGATCACCGTCGTCACCCCCGACCCTTACATGACGTATCAGCCGTTCCTCCCCGAAGCGGCCGCCGGTTCGATCTCCCCTCGTCACGTCGTCGTGCCACTGCGCCGGGTCCTGGACCGGTGCCACGTCGTCGTCGGCGAGGTGACCTCCATCGACCACGAGGTGCGCACCGCCGCCGTCACCACCCTCGCCACCGCCGAGGAGGGCAAGGCCGCCGAACTCCTCGGCTACGACGAACTCGTCCTCGCCCCCGGCTCGGTCTCCCGCACGCTGCCCATCCCCGGCCTCGCCGAGTACGGCATCGGCTTCAAGACCGTCGAAGAGGCCATCGGCCTGCGCAACCACGTCATCGAGCAGATGGACATCGCCTCCTCCACCCGCGATCCGGCCATCCGCGACGCCGCCCTCACCTTCGTCTTCGTCGGCGGCGGCTACGCGGGAGTCGAGGCACTCGGCGAACTGGAGGACATGGCCCGCTACACCGCGCGCTACTACCACAACGTCCGCCCCGAGGACCTGAAGTGGATCCTCGTGGAGGCCTCCGGCCGCATCCTTCCGGAGGTCGGCGAGGAGATGGGCCGCTACACCGTCACCCAGCTGCGCCGCCGCAACATCCAGGTCCTGCTCGGCACCCGCCTGGACTCCTGCGTGGACCGCGTCGCCGTCCTCAGCGACGGCCAGCGCTTCCCGACCCGTACGCTCGTGTGGACCGCCGGCGTCAAACCCCACCCCCTGCTCGCCGCCACCGACCTGCCCCTCACCGCGCGCGGCCGCCTGAAGTGCACCGCCGAGCTGACCGTCGACGGCGCCCCGCACGCGTGGGCCGCGGGCGACGCCGCCGCCGTCCCCGACGTCACCGCCGCCGAGCCCGGCACCGACACCGCCCCCAACGCCCAGCACGCGGTCCGCCAGGCCAAGGTCCTCGGCGACAACATCGTCCACGCGCTGCGCGGCGAGCCCCTGGAGACGTACGCGCACGCATACGTCGGCTCCGTCGCCTCCCTGGGCCTGCACAAGGGCGTCGCCCAGATCGGCGGGCGCAAGCTGAAGGGCTACCCTGCCTGGTTCATGCACCGCGTCTACCACCTCAGCAGGGTGCCCACCTTCAACCGCAAGGCCCGGGTCCTGGCGGAATGGACCCTGGCCGGGCTCTTCAAACGGGAGATCGTCTCGCTCGGTTCACTCGAACATCCCCGAGCGGAGTTCGAACTCGCGGCCGGTGGAAAGCCTCCTCACAGCCCCTCCGACGACCCGAAGGGGTCGTCCTGACCGGACCCAGGAACTCCACGGCCCGCCCCGGCGTCTGACGGATATCGCCACGGACGGCCACCTGCCAGACTGCCCCACGTCCTTGGACGGGAACCTGCCCGCCCTCAGCACCCACGAGGCTTTCCCCACTGTGAACTTCACGCGCTGGAGCGCCCGGCTCCCCGGAACGCAGCGCCGCGCCGCAGCGCGGACCGAGACCGCGGTCTCCCCGGACCGGAGGGGCGAAGGCTCCGTACCCGCGGCTCGCGCCGAGCAGCAGGCCGACGGGACACCGCCGTCCACGCCCGCCGTCGACGAACTGCCCGTGCGCGACGTCCTCGACCGCGTCCCGGCCCTCGTCGCCCTCGTCCACGGGCCCGACCACCACATCGCCTACGTCAACGACGCCTATGCCGCGGCCTTCGGCGCACGACCCCCGGGCGCACCGGCCCGCGAGGCCCTCCCGGAACTCGCCGAACTGGGACTCCTGCCCCTCCTCGACCAGGTGCTGCGCAGCGGCAAGCCCCGCACGCTCAAGTCCCGCAAGGCCGTCGACGGCCGCTCCTACACCTTCACCTGCACCCCGGTGGCCGAGGACGGCGAGCGCGGCGGCGGCGCCGTTCTCGTCTTCGCCACCGACGTCACCGACCACGCGGAGGCCGCCGAACGGCTGCGCGCCAGCGAGCGACGCCAGCGCGAGACCGCCGTCACCCTCCAGCGCTCCCTGCTCCCCCAGGAACTCGAACAGCCGGACGACCTCCGGATCGCCGCCACCTACCAGCCCGGCGGCACGGAGGCCGCCGTCGGCGGCGACTGGTACGACGTGATCACCCTCGGCGGCGGCCGGACGGCGCTCGTGATCGGCGACGTCATGGGCCGAGGCGTCCGCGCGGCAGCCGTCATGGGCCAGCTCCGCACCGCCGTCCGCGCCTACGCCCGCCTCGACCTCCCCCCGCACGAGGTCCTGCAACTCCTCGACGGCCTCGCCACCGAGATCGACGCCAACCAGATCGCCACCTGCGCGTACGCCATCCACGACCCCAACGAGGGCCGCCTGGTGTACGCCTCCGCCGGCCATCTGCCGATCCTGGTGCGCGACGAGAACGGCACGGTCCAGCGCGCCGACGAACCCACCGGCCCGCCGCTCGGCACCGGCGGCTGGATGCACGCGTCGGGCTCCATCGCGCTGGGCCCCGGCTCCACGGCGGTCCTCTACACGGACGGCCTGGTCGAACGCCGCGACGAGGACCTCGACGAGGGCATCGCATCCCTGGAGCGCGCCCTGTCCGGCGCGACCGGCACCCCGCAGGTCGTCTGCGACCGCCTGGTCCGCTCGGCCGGCGTCACCGCCGACCACGACGACGACGTCGCCGTCCTCGTCCTCCAGCACCCCGCCCGTACGGGCCCCGAGGGGGACCTCTTCCGCAACGCGGCCCTGGAACTCCTCGGTGGCGTGGAGGCGGCGCCCCGCGCCCGCGCCTTCGCCTCCGGCGTCCTGACCAGCTGGCGCTTCCCCGCCGACCTGCACGACCTGGGCGTCCTGGCCACCAGCGAGCTGGTCGCGAACAGCCTCCAGCACGGCACCCCACCCATGCGCCTGCGCCTGCGCCGCACCGACCGCCGCCTGATCATCGAGGTGACCGACGGCGACGACCACCTGCCGCGCCGCCGCCGCGCGGAACCGGGCGACGAGTCGGGGAGGGGGATCGCCATCGTGGCGACCATCGCCTCCCACTGGGGTTCGAGAAGGACACCGGGCGGCGGGAAAGCGGTGTGGTGCGAATTTCTGCTGCCGAAGGGGTAGGCGCCGTGGGGTTGGGCGTCGTGGGGTTGGGCGCCGTGGGGTTGGGTGCCGTAGGGCCGAGGGGTGTTTGCCGAGCGCGGGCGCGTGGGGGCTGGCCGCACAGTTCCCCGCGCCCCTTTTGGGGCGCTCCCGGCTGACTTGGCTGCGGGCAGTCGTGCCTCCCCGAGTGCCTCAAGGGCCTGGGGGACCCCAGGCGGCACGGTGGGCGCAGCGGTACCCCGCGAGCGCGGGCAAGCGACGCAACCCCCGGCCGGCCCGGGTGCCCTACGCCTCCGCGGCCACCGGCTCTGCAGGTGCCCCACCCCGGGCCACCACGCGGCTGCGCTGCGCGGCGACCCACGGCTGATCCTGCGCAACGGTGAGCCGCCGCCCCAGCCGCAGCGCCAGCACAGTGATCCCCAGCGAGAACAGCAGGAAGGTCACGACGTACGGCGCGTGCAGCGATGCCCCGAGCGGCCCGCCCACCGCCGGCCCCACAGCCAGCGCCAACTGCTTGACCAGCGCAAACGCAGAGTTGTACTGCCCGGCCATCCCCTCCGGCGCCAAATCGGCGACCAGCGGAGCAACCGTCGGCGACAACATCGCCTCACCCAGCCCGAACAGCGCGTACGTCGACACGAACGCCGCCGTCGCCATCTCCTGGCTGCCGTGCCCGAGCCCCGCGTATCCCGCCGCAAGCCAGGCGACGGCCCAGATCAGCCCCACACCGGCGATCACCCGGGTCCGCCGACGCCGCTCCACGAACTTCAGCACGGCGAACTGCGCGACGACGATCATCATCGTGTTCGCGGCCAGCGCCGTACCGAGCGCGGAGGTGGAGATCCCCGCGGCCTCGACGCCGTAGGCGCTCAGCCCCGACTCGAACTGCCCGTAGCAGGCGAAGAACATGACGAAGCCCAGCACACACAGCTGCACCATCGCCCGGTTCCCGAGCAGCTGCTTCCAGTTGCCCTTCGCCGAAGCGGCCGGCGCGTCACCCAGCTGCGGCGAGTGCGGCATCCGCACCGTCGCCATCACCACGACCAGCAGCAGGAACATCGCCGCCTCGATCGCGAACAGCAGAGTGAAGGAGGACGCCCGGGTCGTGTCGACGAGGTGGCCGCCGATGAGACCGCCGACGCCGAGCCCCAGGTTCTGCAGGAAGAACTGCATCGCGAACGCCCGCGACCGCGTCTCCGCCGACGAGCAGTCGACGATCATCGTCGCCAGCGCCGACTGCATCACCGCCTGCCCGGCCCCGAGGGCCGCGGCGGACAGCAGTACGGCGACGGCGTTGCCCGCCAGTCCGAGGCTCAGCGCGCCCAGCGCGGCGGTGACCAGGGCGGCGAGCAGGACCGGCAGAGGGCCACGCCGCACGATCGCCCGGCCGGCGAACGGCAGCACGATCAGCGCGGCCACGGCGAAGACAGCGAGCACGAGTCCCGCCGTCATGGCCCCCAGGTTCCGCACCTGCGCCACATAGACGTACAGGTAGGGGACCGTGAAGCCGAGCCCGAATGCGCTGAGTGCGTTGCCCACGTGGATCCGGCGCATCGCTGCGCCCATCGCCCTGGTCACGTTCACCTCTCTCACTAGTTAGGTGTGAAGACTTCAAAGCTAAAGTTCGAAGCTAAAGAGTACACATCGAAGGACTTCAAGGCAAAGTCGAGCCGTGCGATACTGCGGCCATGGCCGACACTCCCGGCGTCCCGGAGCCGACGCTCGAAGAACAGATCGCCGCCTACCAGCGCGAGTTCCATGACCTCGATCCCCAGGTCGAGAAGATCGTGTCGGCGCTGTCCCGGCTGAACCGCCGCATGAACGTCGCCTACGGCCGCCAGACCGCCGCCCTCGGCATCAGCAGCGCCGAGTGGGAGGTCCTCAAGGCACTCGTCCTCGCCGGAGCCCCGTACCGTCTGGGCCCCAGCGACCTCGCCAAGCGGCTCGGACTCACCCCCGCCGCCATGACTCACCGGATCGACCGCATGGTCGCCGAGGGCCTGGTCACCCGGGAGCGCGACGAGTCCAACCGGGTCCGGGTCATCGTCGAGCTGAATCCCGAGGGCCGTGAGAAGTGGCTGGAGGCGATGCGCCTCGCCACCGTCTTCGAGGAGGACCTGCTCCAGGACCTCACTCCCGCGGAGCGCACGGCGCTCGGCGAGGTGCTGACCCGGCTCCTGCGCCGTGTGGAGCACGCCCAGCCGGACGCCGGCGGTCGCCTCAGCGACCTGGACTGAGCTTCGGCCAGGTTCAGCAAAAAGATCTTGACAGGGGTGGTTGACACGCCTCGGCTCGATCCGTAAAGTTCTTCGGGTTGCCACGGAGCCGTAACGGTTCCTCGACAACAACTCCGCCGCCACGTGCGGCACTCCAACCACCAGCACGATCTCCCGATGGGATTGTTTTCGGCATGCCCGAATTCAATTCGAATAGGGACTCGGCGGCCCGATTGGGAATCGCCGGGCGGATCCGCTAAGGTTTGAGACGTCGGAACGGCCCAACGGCCCGGAAGGCAAACCCCCCTGACTGGGAGTCAGACGCCGAAAGGATCTGATAGAGTCGGAACCGCCGGAAAGGGAAACGCGAGAGCGGGAACCTGGAAAGCACCGAGGAAATCGGATCGAGAAAAGATCTGATAGAGTCGGAAACACCGAAGGGAAGCCCGGAGGAAAGCCCGAGAGGGTGAGTACAAAGGAAGCGACCGTTCCTTGAGAACTCAACAGCGTGCCAAAAATCAACGCCAGATATGTTGATACCCCGTCTCCAGCATCAGCTGGGACGAGGTTCCTTTGAAATAACACAGCGAGGACGCTGTGTGCGAGGGGATCATTCCTCCTCTCGCACCGCTCTCGTGGTGTTCATCCCGATTACGGGAAAACATTCACGGAGAGTTTGATCCTGGCTCAGGACGAACGCTGGCGGCGTGCTTAACACATGCAAGTCGAACGATGAAGCCCTTCGGGGTGGATTAGTGGCGAACGGGTGAGTAACACGTGGGCAATCTGCCCTTCACTCTGGGACAAGCCCTGGAAACGGGGTCTAATACCGGATATCACTCTCGCAGGCATCTGTGAGGGTCGAAAGCTCCGGCGGTGAAGGATGAGCCCGCGGCCTATCAGCTTGTTGGTGAGGTAATGGCTCACCAAGGCGACGACGGGTAGCCGGCCTGAGAGGGCGACCGGCCACACTGGGACTGAGACACGGCCCAGACTCCTACGGGAGGCAGCAGTGGGGAA
>NZ_JBFAET010000010.1:0-115811 GCF_040642095.1 Streptomyces sp. NPDC020362 | reverse complement strand
GCCGCACCCACGGGGTGCGGCGGCCCTCGGCGTATTCCTAGACAGGTACGGCAGGATGTGGCCCATGCCCAGTGCAGAGATGACGCCCGCGAGCAAGCACGAGCCCGAGCCCGTGCGGTCCGCCCCGGCGGAACCGGTGCGGCCGACCCGGGAGGACGAGATCGCCGCGGTCGGGAGTGAGCTGATCGGTGGCCCCATCGGGCGCCGCGCCCTCCTCGGGACGTCCTGGTGGACTCCCGTCCGGGTGATCGCGCTCGTCGCGATCGGCATGTTCGCCCTCGGCCTCATCCAGAAGGCGCCCTGCTACCACAGTGCCTGGTTCTTCGGCGCGAGCTCGCAGTACACACACGCCTGCTACTCAGACATCCCGCACCTGTACCAGGGGCGTGGTTTCGCCGACGGGCTGGTGCCGTACTTCGACAAGCTCCCGGGCGACATGGACTACCTCGAGTACCCGGTGCTGACCGGTGTGTTCATGGAGGTGGCCGCCTGGCTCACGCCCGGCAGCGGCAGCATCCAGCACCAGGAGCAGTGGTACTGGTTCGTCAACGCCGGGATGCTGATGGTGTGCGCGGCCGTCATCGCCGTCTGTGTGACCCGCACCCATCGCCGCCGCCCCTGGGACGGACTGCTGGTCGCTCTGGCGCCCGCTGTCGCGCTCACCGCCACCATCAACTGGGATCTGCTCGCGGTGGCCCTCACGGCCGCCGCGATGCTCATGTGGTCGCGGGGACGGGCTCTGGCCTTCGGAGTCCTGCTGGGGCTCGCCACGGCCGCCAAGCTCTACCCGGTCTTTCTGCTCGGTCCGCTGCTCGTGCTGTGCTGGCGGGCCGGCAAATGGCGGGAGTTCTTCCAGGCAGCCGGTGGCGCGGTGGTCGCATGGCTGGTCGTGAATCTGCCAGTGATGCTCTTCGCCTTCCAGGGCTGGTCGAAGTTCTACACGTTCAGCCATGACCGGGGCGTCGACTTCGGCTCCTTCTGGCTGATCTGGGCGCAGAACTCGAGCAACCCGCCCACCACCGACTTCGTGAACACCGCGGCCACCGTACTGGTGGTCCTGTGCTTCCTCGGCATCGCGGCACTCGCGCTCACCGCCCCGCGCCGACCGCGCTTCGCCCAGCTCGCCTTCCTGATGGTGGCGGCCTTCATCCTCACCAACAAGGTCTACTCCCCGCAGTACGTCCTGTGGCTGGTGCCGCTCGCGGTCCTCGCCCGGCCCAAGTGGCGGGACTTCCTGATCTGGCAGGCGTGCGAGGTGGCGTACTTCCTGGGCATCTGGATGTACCTCGCCTACACGACCAGCGGAGACGCGCACAAGGGCCTGCCGACGCAGGGGTATCACTGGGCGATCGCGATGCACCTGCTGGGCACGCTGTACCTGTGCGCCGTCGTTGTGCGGGACATCCTCATGCCCGAGCGGGACGTGGTGCGCCGGTCCGGGGACGACGACCCGTCGGGCGGGGTGCTCGACGGCGCGGAGGACGTCTTCGTACTCGGTGCGGCGGCCCATCCCCCACGGCACGCCGCCCACTTCGACGCGCCTCAGGTGGACTGGGGAAGGCCCGAACCGCAGCCGCAGAAGGACCGTTCGCTCTGAGCGAACACCCTTTCGGCGGGCCCCCGCTGGAGCGTGAAGAAGGCCGTACACGAGCGATTCGTGTACGGCCTTCGCGCTCCAGCAGCCCGGACAGGACCTAGCGGTCCACGATCCGGTCGAACTGTGTGGTGGTGTGCCGCAGATGGGCGACCAGCTCGTCGCCGACCGTCGGCTCGGGGGCGTCCGACGGGACGAACAGGATCGACACCTGCATGTGCGGCGGCTCGGCGAACCAGCGTTGCTTGCCGCCCCAGACGAACGGAGAAAGGTTCCGGTTGACGGTGGCGAGGCCGGCCCGTGCGACGCCCTTGGCGCGTGGCATGACGCCGTGCAGGGCCTTGGGGGCCTCCAGGCCCACCCCGTGCGACGTACCGCCCGCCACGACCACCAGGAAACCGTCGGAGGCCGCCTTCTGCTGCCGGTAGCCGAAACGGTCTCCCTTGGCCACGCGCGTGACGTCCAGGACGGCGCCCCGGTACTCCGTGGCCTCGTGGTCCCCCAGCCACAGCCGCGTGCCGATGCGGGCGCGGAACCGGGTCTGCGGGAACTGCTGCTGGAGCCGGATGAGTTCCTCGGCCTTGAGATGGCTGACGAACATGGTGTGCAGCGGCAGTCGGGCCGCGCGCAGCCGGTCCATCCAGCCGATGACCTCCTCGACGGCGTCCGAGCCGTCGGTGCGGTCCAGCGGCAGGTGGATCGCGAAGCCTTCCAGCCGGACGTTCTCGATGGCGGCGTGCAGCTGCGGCAGATCCTGCTCGCTGATGCCGTGCCGCTTCATCGAGGACATCACCTCGATGACGACACGGGCGCCCACGAGGCCGTACACGCCGTCGATCGACGACACCGAGCGGATGACCCGGTCCGGCAGCGGGACGGGTTCCTCACCGCGCCGGTACGGCGTCAGCACCAGCAGGTCACCGCCGAAGAAGTCCTTGATGCGCGCGGCCTCGTACGTGGTGCCGACGGCGAGGACGTCCGCGCCCAGGCGCGTCGCCTCCTCGGCCAGCCGTTCGTGTCCGAAGCCGTAGCCGTTGCCCTTGCAGACCGGGACGAGGCCCGGGAACTGCTCCT
This sequence comes from Streptomyces sp. NPDC020362, assembly GCF_040642095.1. Taxonomy (NCBI): domain Bacteria; kingdom Bacillati; phylum Actinomycetota; class Actinomycetes; order Kitasatosporales; family Streptomycetaceae; genus Streptomyces; species Streptomyces sp. NPDC020362. The sequence goes on along the minus strand of NZ_JBFAET010000010.1, from coordinate 113,143 downwards.
GCACGTGCTTGTGGTGCGCCCGCCAGCGCGCGGTGTCGACGTAGAGCGTGAGCGCCATGGCCGGACCCGGAACCTTTCTTGTGGCTGCGGTGAATCAGAGGTGTGAAGGCTGCAAAGCCTATGGAATCAAACGTCCGCGGCTCAGCGGCGCGACATGTAGATGTCGAGCGCCTTGTGGAGCAGCTTGTTCAGCGGGAAGTCCCACTCGCCGAGGTACTCGGCGGCCTGGCCGCCCGTGCCGACCTTGAACTGGATCAGGCCGAACAGGTGATCCGTCTCGTCCAGCGAGTCGGAGATGCCGCGCAGGTCGTAGACGGTGGCGCCGAGCGCGTAGGCGTCGCGCAGCATCCGCCACTGCATGGCGTTCGAGGGCCGGACCTCACGGCCGATGTTGTCGGAGGCGCCGTAGGAGTACCAGACGTGGCCGCCGACGATCAGCATGGTCGCGGCGGACAGGTTCACGCCGTTGTGGCGGGCGAAGTACAGCCGCATGCGGTTGGGGTCCTCGGTGTTGAGGGCCGTCCACATGCGCTGGAAGTACGACAGCGGGCGCGGCCGGAAGTGGTCGCGCACGGCCGTGATCTCGTACAGCCGCTGCCACTCGGCCAGGTCCTGGTAGCCGCCCTGGACGACCTCGACACCGGCCTTCTCGGCCTTCTTGATGTTGCGGCGCCACAGCTGGTTGAAGTTCTTGTGGACCTCTTCCAGGGAGCGGTTGGCCAGCGGCACCTGGAAGACGTAGCGGGGCTGCACGTCGCCGAAGCCGGCTCCGCCGTCCTCGCCCTGCTGCCAGCCCATGCGGCGCAGCTTGTCGGCGACCTCGAAGGCGCGCGGCTCGATGAAGTCGGCCTCCATGTCGCGCAGGCGCTTCACATCGGGGCTCTGGATGCCCCGCTTGATCGTCTCTGCACTCCAGCGGCGGATGATCACCGGCGGACCCATCTTCACCGAGAAGGCGCCCTGCTGCTTGAGGTGGGCCAGCATCGGCTGGATCCAGTCGTCCAGGTTCGGCGCGAACCAGTTGATGACCGGGCCCTCGGGGAGGTAGGCGAGGTAGCGCTTGATCTTGGGGAGCTGGCGGTAGAGGACCAGGCCCGCGCCGACCATCTCGCCCGTACGCTCGTCGAACCAGCCGAGGCTCTCCGAGCGCCACTCCGCCTTCACATCTGCCCAGGCCGGGACCTGCATGTGGCTCGCCGCCGGCAGGCTCTGGATGTAGGCCAGATGCTGCTCGCGGCTGATGGTCCTCAGGGTCAGGCTCATGTCGGGGCGCTCCTCGGGCTGGTGTGTCCCCATGGGTACAGGGGCTCCGGCTCTCGCGCCGAAGCCTACTGCGCCTGGCAAGCGCCCCGACTGGGCGTACGGCACCAGCGTCCCGGCTGTGGGCCGCCGGGGCGCTTTCACGGTGTCCGGCGAAGGTGCCGGATCCGGGGCGTCCGGGAGGTGCCGGACCGCCGTTCGGGAGGGTCAGCCGATGAGCCCGCCGAACAGCCCGCCGTTCGCCATGCCGAGCATGAAGCCGACTCCGGAGGCACCGAGACCCAGGATCAGACCGAAGCGCTGCCGCGTGGTCTCCGAGATCCACTGTCCGTACATGCCGGTGAGGATCCCCAGCAGGCCGCACCAGGACGCGAGCAGATGAAGACCGGGGAAGAAGGACGTGGCGAAGGCCAGCACGCCGAGGGCCAGCGTGGCGATCGCCAAACCGTCCTGGAGCGGATGGGGCTTGCCGTCGGTGGCGAACAGGGATCCGGCGGTGTTGGGTCGCAATGCCTGCTGTTGTGCCATGAGGCACCTCCTGCGGATCGCGGCGCACTGTAGCGCCTTACACACCCGATGTGTACAGATTGGCGGCCCCCACGGCCGGATTTCAACCGGAAGCCGGTGTGCAGGTAGTCTGTACCGTCTGCACCGGTGTCTGCCCAGGCCTTTCCAGGTCACTGCGGGGATTCCCAGCGGAGCCCCTCGATTGTCAGTGGTGGCCGATACCGTTGCGTACGCATCACAACCCTCCTGCCACGGAACGACCGTGGCCGCTGAGTCCAAAGGAGGTGGGTTCCACATGCGTCACTACGAGGTGATGGTCATCCTCGACCCCGATCTGGAGGAGCGCGCTGTCGCCCCCCTGATCGAGAACTTCCTCTCCGTCGTCCGTGAGGGCAACGGCAAGGTCGAGAAGGTCGACACCTGGGGCCGTCGTCGTCTCTCGTACGAGATCAAGAAGAAGCCCGAGGGCATCTACTCGGTCATCGACCTGCAGGCCGAGCCTGCGGTCGTGAAGGAGCTCGACCGCCAGATGAACCTGAACGAGTCGGTCCTCCGGACCAAGGTCCTCCGCCCCGAGACCCACTGAGCTCTCCCGCTCAGCTGATCTCGGGATTCGAGTAGCAGCAACCAAGCAGCCAGAGCAGCAAACCCGCCGAGAGGTTCCCCCATGGCAGGCGAGACCGTCATCACGGTCGTCGGCAACCTTGTCGATGACCCCGAGCTGCGCTTCACCCCGTCCGGTGCGGCGGTCGCGAAGTTCCGCGTCGCGTCCACTCCCCGCACCTTCGACCGTCAGACCAACGAGTGGAAGGACGGCGAGAGCCTCTTCCTGACCTGCTCGGTCTGGCGTCAGGCGGCGGAGAACGTCGCCGAGTCGCTCCAGCGAGGCATGCGCGTCATCGTGCAGGGCCGGCTGAAGCAGCGGTCCTACGAGGACCGTGAGGGTGTCAAGCGCACGGTCTACGAACTGGACGTCGAGGAAGTGGGCGCCAGCCTCCGCAACGCCACGGCCAAGGTCACCAAGACCGCCGGTGGCGCCCGCGGTGGCCAGGGTGGTTACGGCGGCGGTGGCGGCCAGGGTGGCGGCGGCTGGGGCGGCGGCTCCGGTGGCGGCCAGCAGGGCGGCGGCGCTCCGGCTGACGACCCGTGGGCCTCCGGCGCTCCCGCCGGTGGTAACCAGGGTGGCGGCGGCTGGGGTGGAAACTCCGGCGGCGGCGGTGGCGGCGGCTACTCGGACGAGCCCCCCTTCTAGGTCTTCGGACCGAGGGCGGGTCGTACCCACACTTCTTGATCACACAGGAGAAACACCATGGCGAAGCCGCCTGTGCGCAAGCCGAAGAAGAAGGTCTGCGCTTTCTGCAAGGACAAGGTCACGTACGTGGACTACAAGGACACGAACATGCTGCGGAAGTTCATTTCCGACCGCGGCAAGATCCGTGCCCGCCGCGTGACCGGCAACTGCACGCAGCACCAGCGTGACGTCGCCACGGCCGTCAAGAACAGCCGTGAGATGGCGCTGCTGCCCTACACCTCCACCGCGCGATAAGGGAAGGGTGACAGACACATGAAGATCATCCTCACCCACGAGGTCTCCGGCCTCGGTGCCGCGGGCGACGTCGTCGACGTCAAGGACGGTTACGCTCGCAACTACCTGATCCCGCGGAAGTTCGCTATCCGCTGGACCAAGGGTGGCGAGAAGGACGTCGCGCAGATCCGCCGCGCCCGCAAGATCCACGAGATCCAGACCATCGAGCAGGCCAACGCTGTGAAGGCCCAGCTCGAGGGCGTCAAGGTCCGTCTGGCCGTCCGCTCCGGCCACGCCGGTCGTCTCTTCGGTTCCGTCACCCCGGCCGACATCGCTTCCGCGATCAAGGCTTCCGGTGGCCCCGAGGTCGACAAGCGCCGCATCGAGCTGTCCGCCCCGATCAAGACCCTGGGCGCCCACGAGACGTCCGTGCGTCTGCACCCCGAGGTTGCCGCCAAGGTCAACGTCGAGGTCGTCGCGGCCTGATCGCCGCGTGATCGCTGCGCTCGCTTGAGCCGGTGAAAGGGGCCGCACCCTTGACGGGGTGCGGCCCCTTTCCCATGCCTGAGGTGCACGTCGCTCCGACGCCGGAGTTGCGGTCCGCTCATGTTTCACGTGAAACGGTCAACGCGTTGCGCCCGTCACGATCCAGCGGCCCGATCGGGCGCGCAGCCACAGGGTGGCCAACCTGACCGTCATCATGAGTGTCATGGCGGCCCACAGGGCGGTGAGACCTCCGCCCAGTGTGGGGACGAGCAGCGCCACAGGGGCAAACACCGCCAAAGTGATCACCATCGCCCAGGCCAGGTACGGTCCGTCGCCGGCGCCCATCAGTACACCGTCCAGGACGAAGACGATCCCGCAGACGGGCTGGGAGAGGGCCACCATCAGCAGAGCAGGCAGCGCGGTGTCCTTGACCAGGGAGTCTCCGGTGAACAGCGGGAGGAACAGCGGCCGGGCCGCCACTACGAGCAGGCCGAGTGCGACACCGGTGGCGATGCCCCACTGGACCATGCGGCGACAGGCCTCACGGGCGCCTCGGGCGTCGTCAGCACCGAGATAGCGGCCGATGATGGCTTGCCCGGCGATGGCTATCGCATCGAGGGCGAAGGCCAGCAGGCTCCACAGGGACAGGATGATCTGGTGGGCGGCTATGTCGGCGTCACCGAGACGTGCCGCGACGGCCGTGGCGATCACCAGGATCGCCCGCAGGGACAGCGTGCGCACGAGCAGGGGCACTCCGGCCTGTGCCGAGGCCCGGATGCCGGCGGCGTCCGGGCGCAGGGAGGCGCCGTGCCGCCGGGCTCCGCGGACGACCACGTTCAGGTAGACGGCAGCCATGCCGCACTGGGCGATGACGGTGCCCCAGGCGGAGCCGGCGATGCCGAGTCCGGCGCCATAGACGAGTCCCGCGTTGAGTCCGGCGTTGGCGACGAAGCCCGCGACGGCGACGTACAGCGGGGTCTTGGTGTCCTGCAGACCGCGGAGCACACCGGTGGCGGCGAGGACGACCAGCATGGCCGGGATACCGAGTGCGGAGATGCGCAGATACGTGGTGGCGAAGGGGGCCGCGGTGGGCGATGCGCCGAAGAGATCCACGATGCCCGGAGCCAACGGGAGGACGAGGGCGATGACCGTCCCGCCGAGGAGGAGGGCCAGCCAGATGCCGTCCATGCCCTGACGGATGGCCGCTTGAAGATTGCCGGCGCCGACCCGTCGTGCCACGGCGGCCGTGGTGGCGTAGGCGAGAAAGACGAAGACGCTCACGGCCGTCGTGAGGAGGACTGAGGCCACACCGAGACCGGCGAGCTGAGCGGTCCCGAGGTGGCCGACGATCGCGCTGTCGGCCATGACGAAGAGAGGCTCGGCGACGAGTGCGCCGAAGGCCGGAACGGCCAGCGTGACGATCTCTCGGTCGTGCCGCCGGCGGGTGGCCTGGGGTGTCGCGGGAGCCTGTGTCATGAGCACCAATCTAATCGTCCACAGGTAAGAGATGCAATTGGCCAGTGCCCCTTACTATCCATCGTGACCGGTGCACTTTCGTGCACCGTTCGAAGCGATCTTGGGCCGACTGGGGAAGTTTTTCTTCTGCACAGCCAGTGGATGGCAAAGATGCAGGTCAGCGCGGTCTTCATGGTGGGATCGAGGGCTTGTTCACAGCGCTGTCCACCGGGTCGTGCACAGGTTTCGGCGGGTTCTCCACAGCATCGGGGCCGTCGTCCACATGGCCTGTGGATAACCAGATTGGCTGACGGTGCCGAGGGGCCTACCGTGGTCCGGCGCCCGCTCCTTCCCTCGACCCGGGAAACGTCACAAAAACGACGCGTCAGAACCGGAGTTGGGCCTCTCGATTTGTCAGTGTCGTGCCGTACAAAAGAGGGCACGGCGAGGTCCGCCGTGCGGACGGGAGGAGGTGGCTCGGTGAGCATTTCCGAGCCCTTGGACGATCCGTGGGCGGACAGCGGGCCCAGCGATCGTCTGCCGACCGCCCGTCGGAGGGGTGAGGCCGGCCGGGGTCGTGACGAGCAGCACGACCGGGGCCGGGAGAACGGCGATTGGGACGGCGGAGGCTCTTCCTTCGAGCGGGTGCCCCCGCAGGACCTGGACGCCGAGCAGTCCGTTCTGGGCGGCATGCTGCTGTCCAAGGACGCCATCGCCGACGTCGTCGAGATCCTCAAGGGCCACGACTTCTACAAGCCCGCGCACGAGACGATCTACCAGGCGATCCTGGACATCTACGCGAAGGGCGAGCCGGCCGACCCCATCACCATTGCCGCCGAACTCACCAAGCGCGGTGAGATCAACAAGGTCGGCGGCGCGTCGTACCTCCACACCCTCGTCCAGACGGTGCCCACGGCGGCGAACGCCGAGTACTACGCGGAGATCGTCCACGAACGAGCGGTCCTGCGCCGCCTGGTCGAGGCCGGCACCCGCATCACGCAGATGGGATACGCGGCCGACGACGACGTCGACGAGATCGTCAACCGCGCCCAGGCCGAGATCTACGCGGTCACCGAGCAGCGCACCAGCGAGGACTACCTGCCGCTCGGCGACATCATGGAGGGCGCCCTCGACGAGATCGAGGCGATCGGCTCGCGCAGTGGCGAGATGACCGGTGTGCCCACGGGATTCACGGACTTCGACTCGCTGACGAACGGTCTGCACCCCGGCCAGATGATCGTCATCGCGGCCCGTCCCGCCATGGGTAAGTCGACCCTCGCGCTGGACTTCGCGCGAGCCGCCTCGATCAAGAACAACCTCCCCAGCGTCATCTTCTCGCTGGAAATGGGCCGCAACGAGATCGCCATGCGTCTGCTGTCGGCCGAGGCCCGCGTCGCCCTGCACCACATGCGGTCCGGAACGATGACCGACGAGGACTGGACCCGGCTCGCCCGACGCATGCCGGACGTCTCCGCCGCGCCCCTCTACATCGACGACTCCCCGAACCTGTCGATGATGGAGATCCGGGCCAAGTGCCGGCGCCTGAAGCAGCGCAACGACCTGAAGCTGGTCGTCATCGACTACCTCCAGCTGATGCAGTCCGGCGGCTCCAAGCGCGCCGAGAGCCGTCAGCAGGAGGTCTCGGACATGTCCCGTAACCTCAAGCTGCTCGCCAAGGAACTGGAGATCCCGGTCATCGCGCTCTCCCAGCTGAACCGTGGTCCCGAACAGCGCACCGACAAGAAGCCGATGGTCTCCGATCTGCGTGAGTCAGGCTCCATCGAGCAGGACGCCGACATGGTCATCCTGCTGCACCGCGAGGACGCCTACGAGAAGGAGTCCCCGCGCGCGGGCGAGGCCGACCTGATCGTCGCCAAGCACCGAAACGGTCCCACGGCGACGATCACCGTCGCCTTCCAGGGCCACTACTCCCGATTCGTGGACATGGCGCAGACCTGACCCGGCCGGACAACCGGCGAATTGAACTCGACGTCTGGGCCGTCAGCGGATGGACTGGGCCCATGACATCTGAGGAAGAGCTGCTCCCGGAGACCCGCCGGGCGTTGTTGCACCGGATCGCTGTAGCCCAGACCGAAGGACGGGCGCCGTCGCTGGTCGCCGCGGTCGTGCGGGGAGGGCGGACCGTCTGGCAGGGCGCCCGGAGTTCGGTGGACGGGCACGCCCCCGACGACACCGTGCAGTACCGGATCGGGTCCATCACCAAGACGTTCACCGCCGTGCTGGTGCTGAGGCTGCGTGACGAGGGTCTGCTCGATCTCGGTGATCCCCTGGAGAAGCATCTGCCGGGCACCGGCGCCGGCGAGGCGACGATCGCCGAACTGCTCGCACACACCGGAGGCCTGGCGGCGGAGTCCCCCGGGCCCTGGTGGGAGCGGACCCCGGGCTCGTTGCGCCCCGAGCTGAGTGATGTCCTCGGTGAGCAGCCCCTCCTGCACCCCGTCGGACGACGCCACCACTATTCCAATCCGGGCTACACGTTGCTCGGCGCACTGGTGGAGGAGCTCCGGGGCGCCCCCTGGGAGGAGGTGCTGCGCCGTGAGGTACTCGAACCGCTCGGTCTGCACCGCACCAGCGCCCAGCCGCAGGCGCCGCATGCAGGTGGCTGGGCCGTGCACCCCTGGGCGGACGCGCTGCTGCCCGAGCCGCTGGAGGACCTCGGCCGGATGGCGCCCGCCGGTCAGCTGTGGTCCACCACCGGGGATCTCGCGCGGTTCGCCGCCTTCCTGGCCGGGGGAGACGACCGGGTGCTGAGCGCGGAATCGGTGCGTGAGATGCGGACACCTGCGGCGCCCGCGGAAGCCGCCGATGTGGTGGACGGGGCCACCTACGGGCTCGGTATGCAGCTTCAGCACCGTGACGGCAGGCTCCTCGTGGGGCACTCCGGCTCACTCCCGGGTTTCCTCGCGAACCTCACCATCGGCGTGGACGACGATGTGGCGGCGGTGGTGCTGGCGAACTGCACCAGCGGCCCGCTGCTCGGGGCGGTGGGTGCCGACCTGGTGCGTATCGTCGCCGAGGCGGAACCGCGCATCCCCGAGCCCTGGCGGCCGCTGCGTGCAGTGGACCCGGCGGTACTGGAGTTGGCGGGGCAGTGGTACTGGGGGACCCATGCCTTCGCCCTGCGGGCGACGGCCGACGGGCTGCTTGCCCTGGGACCGCTGGCCGGTGGCGGACGCCGGGCACGTTTCCGCTCGAACGGAGACGGGACGTGGACGGGCCTGGAGGGGTACTACGCCGGAGAGCTGCTCCGTCCCGTACGGCGAGCGGACGGTTCCCTGAGCCATCTCGACCTCGGGTCGTTCGTGTTCACCCGGCAGCCCTACGAGGAGGACGCCGGGGTGCCCGGTGGCGTGGACCCGCAGGGCTGGCGGGGGATCGCGGACTAGCCGGTCGGCCGGGGCGGCGTTTCACGTGAAACGCCGCCCCGCTCGTCGTTAGAGCTGAAGCTTGAAGCCCACGTGCGAGGCGGTGAAGCCGAGCCGCTCGTAGAAACGATGGGCGTCCGTGCGGCTGCGGTCGGAGGTGAGCTGCACCAACTGGCAGCCCTGGCGACGGGATTCCTCGGTTGCCCATTCGATGAGCTGTGTGCCCAGACCGCTGCCGCGTTCGTCGGCGTGGATGCGGACGGCTTCGATGATCGAGCGGGTCGCTCCCTTGCGGGAGAGCCCGGGGATGATCGTGAGCTGGAGAGTGCCGACCACTCGGCCGTCGCGGACGGCGACCACAAGGTGCTGATTCGGATCCGCGTTCAGCCGCTCCAGCGCAGCCAGGTACGGCGTCAGGTCATCGGGTGACTCGCGCTGGGCGCCCAGATGATCGTCGGCCAGCATGGCGACGATCACCGGCAGGTCGTCCGTGGTCGCACGGCGTACTTCAAGATCTCCCATGGCCGCACCCTATGCGGGCACGTTCAGGGACTCCACGACCCGTACCAGCGGGGCCAGCTCGGGGCTTCGGGCCGCCTCGTCCAGGGCCTCGCGCAGCGCGGCGTCATTGGTGGGCCGCGACTCTTCCAGCAGCCGCAGCCCCGCAGCGGTGACGTTGGTGTAGATACCGCGACGGTCGGTGGGACACAGGTAGCGCTCCAGCAGGTCGCGGTCCTCCAGGCGGGTCACCAGGCGGGTGGTGGCGCTCTGGCTGAGGACGACCGCGTCGGCGATCTGCTTCATCTGGAGATGGCCGCCCTCACCGTCGTGCTGCCGGCTGAGCACGTCGAGCAGGGAGTACTCGCGCACGCTCAGGTCGTGCTTCGCCTGCAGGGCGCGCTCTATGTGCGCCTCGATCCTCCCGTGCAGCAGGGAGAGGGCGCACCAGCCCTGGGCAAGGGCGGTGAGCGCGGGGTCCGTCGCTGTCATCGGCGTTCTCCTCCGTCCCGGAGCGGCTGCATCCAGGGTAGAGCACACCCGCAATAGTCCGCGCTTGCGATTAACCCGCGTCTGCAATTATTGTGAACGCTTGTAAAGCGCTCCTGCAATCGTTTGGGAAGGTGTACCCCTCCATGCCTCTCGCGCTTCTGGCCCTCGCGATCGGGGCCTTCGGAATCGGAACGACAGAGTTCGTGATCATGGGCTTGCTGCCCGAGGTGGCGGGTGACTTCGGGGTGTCCATCCCCACGGCGGGCCTGCTCGTGACCGGATACGCCCTTGGTGTGGTGATCGGCGCCCCGCTGATGACCCTCCTCGGCACCAAGGTCCCGCGCAAGCGGATGCTGATGCTGCTGATGGGTCTGTTCATCGCCGGAAACCTGCTCTCCGCCGTGGCGCCCACCTTCGGGATCATGCTGATCGGACGGGTGGTCGCCTCCCTCGCCCACGGAGCCTTCTTCGGCATCGGTTCGGTCGTCGCGGCCGAGCTGGTGGCTCCCGACAAGAAGGCCGGCGCCATCGCCATGATGTTCACCGGCCTGACCGTCGCCAACGTCGTCGGCGTCCCGCTGGGCACCCTCATCGGGCAGAACATCGGCTGGCGGGTCACCTTCGGCATCGTCGCCGCGCTGGGTCTCGTGGGGCTGGCCGGCATTGTCAAGCTGGTGCCCGAGATGCCGCGGCTGCAGGGCGTGCACCTGCGGCACGAACTGGCCGCCTTCAAGAACTCCCAGGTCCTGCTCGCCATGGCGATGACCGTCCTGGGCTTCGGCGGTGTCTTCGCGGCCATCACCTACATAGCGCCGATGATGACCCACATCGCGGGCTTCGCCGACGGGTCGGTCACCTGGCTGCTGGTCCTGTTCGGCCTCGGCATGGTCGGCGGCAATCTCATCGGTGGCAAGTTCGCCGACCGCGCGCTGATGCCGATGCTGTACGTCTCGCTGGGTGCCCTGGCCGTCGTCCTCGCGCTCTTCACGCTGACCGCGCACAACAAGATCGCGGCTGCCATGACCATCGCCCTGATCGGCGCCCTCGGCTTTGCGACCGTCCCGCCGTTGCAGAAGCGCGTCCTCGACCAGGCGCACGGCGCCCCGACGCTGGCGTCGGCCGTGAACATCGGCGCCTTCAACCTGGGCAACGCCCTCTCCGCCTGGCTCGGCGGCATCGTGATCGCGGCCGGCTTCGGCTACACGGCCCCCAACTGGGTCGGCGCCGCCCTCGCCGCGGCCGCCCTGGTCCTCGCTGTCCTCTCGGCCGCCCTGGAGCGCCGCGACAGCGCACGCAGCGCCGTAGTGGCCTCCCGGACGCCCACCGCGCACCGGACACCCGTTCACCACTGAGCCGCAGGCCGGACAGCTTCACCACTCGAACCCGGTCGGTCCGGACGTCGGGGCGCGCATCGCCCCGGCCCATGCCGGCCCGGACGTCCGGGCGCGCACCGCCCGGCCCAGGCGTCACCACCTCACCCGCACGCACCACCGCACCCAGGAGAACGCTCCATGAGCACCGCCATCGCCGCCCCTCTCACGATCGAGGACGCCGAACTGCTCGTCGCCACGGCCCGGCGCGCGGCCGAGGAGGCCGGGGTCACCGTCAGCGTCACCGTCCTGGACGCCGGCGGTCACCTGCTCGCCTTCCGCCGGGACGACCGGGCCGTACTCATCTCCGGCGAGACCAGCACCCGCAAGGCGTACACGGCGCTCCAGCTGAACGCGGCCACCGCAGAGCTGGTCGACGCCGTGCAGCCCGGAGGCCCCTTCTACACGCTGCCCACGGCTCTCGACAGGCCCCTGCTGTTCATTGCGGGCGGCATCCCCGTCCACCGGGACGGCCGTCTGATCGGCGCGATCGGCGTCGGTGGCGGAGCGCCGGAGCAGGACCACGGCTTCGCCTCCGCGGCCGTCCGGGCGCTCGCCTGATCAGACTCGCCGAGCGTGACGACGCCGGCCCCCGCTCTGCAGCGGTGGGCCGGCGTGTGCCGTGCGCGCCTTCAGCCCGCGGCCACCGTCAGCGGTGCGAACCGTCGCGTCCAGTCCCCCGGAAGATCCGTGATGCCGTAGGTCATGACCGCGTTGAAGGCCACCGGGGCGAGGCCGCGCGCCTTCGCCCAGGCCAGCAGCTCCTCGTGACGTACGTCGATGTCGGTGCGCAGCGGGCGGTCCGTGCGGGACGCGAGCGAGGCGATGAGGGCCTGGGCCGTCTGTGTGTCCCGGGCGATCAGCGGGCCGACGACATGGGTGTCCATATTGGGCCAGGCTGCCGTGTAGCCGATGATCCGGCCGCCGTCCTCGGCCACGCGCAACTGGTCGGCGAAGGCGGGCAGGCGCGTGATGAGGGGAGTGCGATCGGCACCGAACACCTCCTCGTCGAGCTGGACGATCGAGGGAAGGTCCTCCGCGGTGGCAGCACGTGTCGCCACCCGGGATTCCGGTCCACCGGGGGTGAAACGGCCCTTCAGCATCTCCGCCCGGCCGATGACCTTGAAACCCAGCTCCTCGTAGAGCGGGCGCCCGTTCGGGGTGGCATGCAAAGTCAGCGGTGTGGTGCCCATGGCCGACACGACATGCCGCATCAGGCGGCGTCCGACGCCCTGCCCAGCATGGCGCTCGGCCACCAGGACCATGCCGATGGCGCCCAGATCCGACCGGTCCCAGGAGCCGTACTCCGTGACGACGCAGGCGGCGACGAGTCCGCCCTCGGGGTCGTCGATGCCGTAGCCCTTGCCGGCCGTGAGGAGGAAGCCCCACTTGTGTTCCTCGCGTGGCCACCCCCGATCTTCGGACAAGTCGGCGCAGGCAGGGAGATCCCGGAGCGTCAGACGGCGGATGGGCAGAGCGGGGAGAGCAGGAGTCGGCACGCAGGTCAGGCTGTCCGACCGGCGCCCCTGACGTCCACCTGTTTCGACGAGGACGCAGGCGCTTTTGGCCATGTCGTGGCCAATCCCACAAGCCGTAGACAGGCGTGAGTGTTTCACGTGAAACATCGGCAGCCCGTTAGCCTCGGGCCCCATGGCGAGACTTCATCTCTTCGACCTTGACGGCACTTTGCTGCACGGCACCACCGCGCCGGTGGAGATTTCGCGCCAGTTGGGCAGAGAGGCGGAGACCGTGGCCCTCGACCGGGCGATGGCCGAGGGGAGGGTCGGTCCGCCGGAGTATGCCACCAGGGTGTACGACCTCTGGACAGATCTCACCGAGGCGCATGTGAGCGCGGCCTTCGAAGCGGCTCCGTGGCTGGCCCGGATCCGCGAGGTCTGGGCGGAGATCAGGGACGCGGGCGACTACTGCGCCGTCGTGTCGCTCTCACCGTCCTTCTTTGTGGAACGACTCCTCGGCTGGGGTGCGCACGCGGCCCACGGTTCGCGCTTCCCGACCGTGCCGTTCACCGAGCCCGTCGATCCGGCCGGGGTGCTCAGCGCCGCGGCCAAGGTGACCATCGCGGATCGGCTCTGTGAACAGTTCGGGGTGTCGCGGGCGGACTGTGTCGCGTACGGCGATTCGCTCTCGGACAAGGATCTCTTTGCTGCCGTACCGGTTTCCGTGGCGGTGAATGCGGATGGCCACCTGTCCGGGCTCGCCACGTACTCCTACACGGGACGGGACCTGTGGGATGCCTATGAATTGGCGAGGGCCGTCCGCTAATTGAAGGAATTCACGGTGCGCGCCTCGTTCGTTTCGTGAGTACGCAAGACGGGGCTTGTGTGCCTGGCCACGGCCGGTAGGGTCGACTCCGGTTCACGTCCGGGATGGAGCACACGCATCCCGTGCGGGCCGAGAGCAGGGCAGACAGCCTAACGGGACGAAGAGATCGAGTACCCGCGTTTCCGGGTGCACGGCCGCGGTATCTGCTCGGGATGGGATGCTGCGGAGAAAGTGCTACGGCTGGCCGCCCGCCGGGGGAAAGCATGCACCTTCCAGGAGGAGGTGCGCAGACCGACCGAGAGATGTTCGAGGCGAGGGCACACCATGGACGCGCCGACCACCACATCGGGGGAGAACAGCACAGCGGGCGGTGGCGGCTGGTTCACGCCGCGCCCGACGCCATCGGATCCGCCGCCGGACGGTGATCAGGAACCGGCAGAGGACCACGGACTCACCGTGGTACGACCCACAGGCGGGCCGCCCGAAGCAGGCGCGGCCCGCCCCACGACCGACGGCCCCGGGGCATCTGCCCCGCAGCTCGCCGGGCCCTTCCCGTCGCGCCCAGCCGGCCCTCAGCCCATACCCGTGCAGTCCTCCGCCGCGTCCGTGGGCAACGCCTCCCCGGACGCTCTCGTCATCCGGCGCACGATGGCCGAGATCGCTCCCGTCGCCGACAAGGTCACCTCCTACTTCTACGCGCTTCTCTTCGTCCGCCATCCCGAGGTACGGCCGATGTTCCCGGCCGCCATGGACGTCCAGCGGGAGCGGCTACTGAGGGCGCTGCTCACCGCGGCCGAGCACATCGACAACGTGCCCGTCCTCGTCGACTACCTGCAGAACCTGGGTCGCGGGCACCGCAAGTACGGCACCCGGCCCGAGCACTACCCGGCCGTGGGCGAATGCCTGATCGGCGCCCTGAGCCAGTACGCCGCCGTCTGGAACCCGGAGACCGAGGCGGCCTGGGTACGGGCCTACACGACGATCTCCCAGGTGATGATCGACGCCGCGGCGGCGGACGAACTGCGAGCCCCTGCCTGGTGGCATGCCGAGGTCGTCGCCCATGACCTCCGGACCTCCGACGTCGTGGTCCTCACCGTCCGCCCCGACCATCCGTACCCGTTCCTCGCCGGGCAGTACACCAGCGTGGAGACGCCCTGGTGGCCCCGGGTTTGGCGGCACTACTCCTTTGCCTCGGCTCCCCGCTCGGACGGCCTGCTGACGTTCCATGTGAAGGCGGTTCCGGCAGGCTGGGTCTCCAACGCGCTGGTGCACCGCGCCCGGCCCGGAGACGTCATACGCCTCGGTCCGCCGGCCGGCTCGATGACCGTCGACCACACCACCGCCAGCGGACTGCTCTGCCTGGGCGGCGGCACCGGCATAGCGCCCATCAAGGCCCTGGTCGAGGATGTCGCCGAGCACGGCGAGCGCCGTCCGGTCGAGGTGTTCTACGGCGCCCGCACCGACCATGACCTCTACGACATCGACACCATGCTCAGGCTCCAGCAGAGCCACCCGTGGCTCTCGGTCCGGGCGGTCATCGACCAGCAGAGCCATCTCCAGCTTCCTGACGCCATAAGGGAGTACGGCCCCTGGAACGAGTACGACGCCTATCTCTCGGGACCGCCCGGAATGATCCGCAGCGGCGTCGACGCACTGCGCAACAGCGGGATTCCCTCGGACCGCATACGGCACGACTCGGTCGAGGACCTGGTCGCCGTCGGCTACTGAGAGGGTTACCGGCTATCCGAGGTCGGGGGCGTGCATGGCACGGACTCCCTCGATGTTGCCGTCGAGATAGTGCCGCAGCGACAACGGGACGAGGTGGACGGAAGCGATGCCGACCCGGGTGAACGGCACGCGGACGATCTCGTACTCGCCGGCCGGCTCCTCCATTTCGGGGCCGTGGCGCAGCGAGGGATCCATGGACTCCAGCCGGCAGACGAAGAAGTGCTGTACCTTCACGCCGGTCGCGCCACCGTCCTCACCGATGTGTTCCACGGTGTCCACGAAGCAGGGCACGACGTCGGTGATCTTGGCGCCGAGCTCCTCGTACACCTCGCGGTGCAGGGCGTCGACGACGGTCGGGTCCGCGGGTTCGACCCCGCCACCGGGAGTGACCCAGTAGGGATCGACACCGGGCTTGGTGCGCTTGATCAGGATCAGGTCGTCACCGTCCAGAAGAACGGCACGGGCGGTGCGCTTGACCACGGGTCGGACGGTCATGGGAGAAATGTGGCCCGGCTGGTTCCACGTGAAACATCGCGCAACGCCACCGGTCGAGCGCATCGCGTCAACCTCGCGAAAAGGAGGCTCAGCACCAGCTCGTGGCCGCCCTCTGGAGCCACTCGTGGGCCCGCGCGATATGGGGCATGGCGAGCGTGCCCGTACGCACGACAAGGAAATACGTGCGCAGCGGTGGCACCGCAGGGTCGTGCAGCGTGACGACCTCGCCGCGGTCGAGGCCCGACGCGCACAGATATCGGGGCAGCACGGCCAGTCCGGCGCCGGCGATCGCACAGGCGAGCACGGCGCGCAGATCGGGGACGATGACCGTGCCCGAGGCGGCCGGGCGCGAGTCGAAGACGGAGGCCCAGTAGCGCGAGACGAAGGGCAGTGACTCGTGGACCTCGACGACGGGCAGGTTCTCCAGGGCGGGTGCCCCCTTGAGGCGCAGCGCTCCCGGGCCGATCTGCTCGGCCCAGCGCGGGGCGGCGACCAGCACGTGCTCCTCGTCGCACAGCGGGGTGGCGGTCAGCAGGGCGCCGCGGGGCCTGGCGGTGCTGATGGCCAGGTCATGGTGTCCGGCGGCCAGCCCCTCCAGCGTTTCTTCCGCGGTGCCGAAGGAGGTGCGCAGAGCGAAGCCCTGGCCGTCGTCGCCGGTCAGTTCCGTCAGGGCGGGAAGCGCGCGTTCGGCGGTGAACTCCGGCGGGCCGGCCAGGTGCAGCGTCCGTAGCGAGGACTCGTCGTCCAGGCCGCTCTCGGCTATCTCCACCAGGGCGTCGAGGTGGGGCGCCGCCTTGTGGGCGAGTTCGTCGCCGATGGTCGTGGGGGTCACCCCACGGGCCTGCCGCAGGAACAGGGGGCGGCCCAGCTGACGTTCGAGGGTGCGGATCTGCGAGGTCACAGCTGGTTGGGAGAGGCCCAGCAGGGCGGCGGCGCGGGTGAAGGAGCCGGCCCGGTGCACGGTCACGAAAGTGCGCAGCAAGGCCAGATCCATGGCGTGTTCTCCCTTTTCCCTGCCCCTTCTCCGGCCCCCAGGCAGGCACCAACTATAAATAAGTCGATAGGTCTCTGTCGCTACCGTGATTGGACACTGACAGAGAGTCAACTAGCCTTGTTCGCACGGTTCTTCGCGCGCGGAACCGCAGGCGGTCCGAGCCACGAGGGGGGAGGCTCGGACCGCCCCGGAAGGCCCGCAGACAGGCCCTCCGCTCACTCGGCGGACTCGTCCAGGGCACGCAGGACGTCCGCCACCAGATCCTCGGGGTCCTCGGCGCCGACGGACATGCGGATGAAGCCCTCCGGGACCGCGTCCCCGCCCCAGCGGCCACGGCGTTCGGCCGTGGAGCGGACGCCGCCGAAGCTCGTCGCGTCCTCGACCAGGCGCAGCGTCGCGAGGAAACGCTCGGCCCGGGCCCGCGAGGGCAGCGTGAAGGAGACCACGCAGCCGTAACGGCGCATCTGCTGTGAGGCGACCTTGTGGGAGGGGTCGTCGGGCAGCCCCGGATAGCGCAGCCCGGAGATGTCGGGCCGCTTGCGCAGCTCCTCGGCGAGTGCGAGTGCGGTGGCGTTCTGCCGGTCCACACGCAGCTGGAGCGTGGCGATGGAGCGGTGCGCGAGCCAGGCCTCCATGGGGCCCAGGATCGCGCCGACGATCTTGCGCCAGCGGCGTACGGCGGCCATCGCATCGGCGTCGCGTCCGGTGACGTAGCCCAGCAGGAGGTCACCGTGCCCGGTCAGCTGTTTGGTGCCGCTGGCCACGGAGAAGTCGGCCCCCAACTCCAGCGGGCGCTGCCCGAGCGGGGTGGCGAGGGTGTTGTCGACGGCCACCAGCGTGCCCCGCTCATGTGCCGCCTCCACCAGCCGCCGGATGTCGCACACGTCGAGCCCCGGGTTCGACGGCGACTCGATCCACAGCAGGCGTGCGCCGTCGAGGACCTCCAGCTGGGCGTCACCGCCGGTGGGCGCGGTGCGCACCTCGATGCCGTACGCCTCCAGCTGGGTGCGGACCATGGGCAGCACCTGATAGCCGTCGGAGGGCAGCACGACCGCGTCACCGGCGCGCAGCTGGGAGAACAGC
Organism: Streptomyces sp. NPDC020362; assembly: GCF_040642095.1. Classification (NCBI taxonomy): domain Bacteria; kingdom Bacillati; phylum Actinomycetota; class Actinomycetes; order Kitasatosporales; family Streptomycetaceae; genus Streptomyces; species Streptomyces sp. NPDC020362. The sequence continues at coordinate 95,581 of NZ_JBFAET010000010.1, read as the reverse complement.
ACCGCGGAGATCGCCGCCATGCCGGAGGCGAACACCAGCGTCTCGACGTCGTCCCGCCCGGGCGCCTCCAGCTCGCCGATGGCGCGCTCCAGCAGCGTCCAGGTGGGGTTGTCGTCGCGGCCGTAGGAGTACGGTCCCGTCACCTCGCCCGGCAGATGGAAGTGCGCGGCGAACACCGGCCCGGGCAGGGTCGGCTCGTGCTTCACCGCCTCGGGCAGGCCCGCCCGGACCGCGCGTGTGCCGTCACCGGTGTGGTCGTCCTTGGTGGCGTCGCTCATGCGGCCCGTCCCTCCAGTCGTTCCCGTACGGCGGCGAGCAGGCCAGTGCTCGCCGCCTCCACCATCTCAAGGCACTCCTCGAAGCCGTCCAGGCCGCCGTAGTACGGATCGGGCACGTCGAGGTCGTCGCCGGCCGCGGGGTCGTACGAACGCAGCAGGCGCACCTTGCGCGCGTCCTCCTCGGTGGGCGCCAGACGGCGCAGGGCCTTGAGATGACCGGTGTCGAGGGCGATCACGAGGTCGAGGCCGGCGAACCAGGAGGCCTCGAAGCGGCGTGCCGTGTGGCCGGTGCCGTAGCCGCGCTCCTCGAGGACCGAGACGGTGCGCGGGTCCGCGGCCTCCCCCTCGTGCCAGCCGCCGGTGCCGGCGCTGCCGGTCTCCACCCGGCTGTCGAGACCGGCCTCTTCGACGCGCGTGCGGAAGACGGATTCGGCCATCGGGGAGCGGCAGATGTTCCCCGTGCACACGAAGCAGACGCGGTAGGTCATGGCCTGCTCAGTCCTCGTCGGGCAGGACGACATGCAGCGCCCAGGAGACGACGGAGATGATCAGACCGCCGACCACGGCCGTCCAGAAGCCCTCCACGTGGAAGCTCAGGTCGAGCTTGCCGCACACCCACGACGTCAGCAGCAGCATCAGCGCGTTGACGATCAGGGTGATCAGCCCGAGGGTCAGAATGAACAGCGGAAAGGTGAGCACCTTCACGATCGGCTTGACCAGGAAGTTCACCAGGCCGAAGATCAGCGCGACGACGATCAGCGTGCCGATCTTCTTGCCCGTGCTGTCACCGGTCAGGGTGATCTTGTCGAGCAGCCACACGGCGACCGCCAGGGCACCTGCGTTGGCGATTGTCTTGACTACGAAATTCTTCATGTGTCTGATCGTGGCAGACCAGATCTACGGTGAGCAGTGGGGCGAGGACGGGCGACGGCGATGAAGGCATTCCGGCTGGACGAACTGGAGGCGGAGCGCGCCGCCAACGAGGGGGCCTACCTTCAGTTTCTGCGGGAGCGGAACATGTCGGTCGGCCTGTACGCCCTGAACGCGGGCGAGCACGACCCGCAGAAGCCGCACAACCAGGACGAGGTGTACTTCGTCGTCAGCGGCCGGGCATCGATCACGGTCGGCCTGGAGACGACCCAGGTGGCGCGGGGCAGCGTGGTGTACGTGCCGGCCGGGGTCGCCCACAAGTTCCACCACATCAGCGAGGACCTGAGGGTTCTGGTCGTCTTCTCTCCGCCTGAGGCCTGAGCCCGGGCCCCGGGATTCCCTAGGGGTCGGGTCAGGGGAGGACAAGGGACGCGAGGCCTCCGCGGGACCCCCTGGTGGCCCTAGCATCGAGTGCAGACATCGGGAACTGCGTCCACGAGAGCGTGCAGCACGCCGTGAACGCAACGGAACGCAAAGGACGAGGGCAATGCGAGAGATCTTCGCGGGGCTGCCGTGGTGGGTGAAGTGGGTCGCGGTGCCGGTCATCGCCCTGGTCGTGTTCGGCGGCCTGATAGCGAGCGTGGTCGGCTTCGTGATCGGCCTGCTCTTCAAGGCGCTGATCTTCGTCGCCCTGGTCGGCGGACTGATCTACATCGTGCGGAAGTTCATGTCGAACTCCTCGTCGCGCAGCGACTGGTGAGGATCGCGGGACCGGTGAGCGGTAACGGGAGTCACCGGTTCCCTCGCGGGAGGGAAGTTTCCCCGGCGGGCCGTCTGCATGCGGTGGCGGGCGGTTAGAGTCCGGAACCCCAAGCGGGGCCCGGGCCCCGCAGGGCGGCGTACACCCCCACCCGTGCGTCTCCGCACGGGCTGCCCCACCCTCGCGCTTCGGGAGTGCCCCTTGGCCACGGTCGACACCGCACCGGCAGAACCACACGCACCCCTCACCCGGCCGCGTTCCTGCACACCTCCCGTGCAGCGGCCACCCGCCACAGCCGTCCCCGGACAACCGGACTCCGGCGATGCCGCGGGGCAGACGCCCGCCGCGACGCTCATCGGATCCGTCCAGCGCGCCATGCGCCTGCTGGAGACCGTCGCGGCCCACGAGTACGGCGCTCCTGCCAAACAACTGGCCCGCGAGACCGGCCTCGCTCTGCCCACGACCTATCACCTGCTGCGCACCCTCGTGCACGAGGGCTATCTGCGCCGCGAGAAAGGGCTGTTCTTCCTCGGCGACGCGGCCGAGCGGCTGAGTAGCAGCGGAGCGCAGCAGAAACGTCGCAGCACGGTGGCCGACACTCTCGCGCACTGGCGCGATGCCCTTGGTGTGCCGGTGTACTACGCGATGTACCGGGACGGCGAGATCGAGGTCGTCTGTGTGTCCGACTCGCCGGAGACACCGGCTGTCGAGGAGTGGGCCGACTTCCGTGAGACCGGGCATGCGCACGCGGTCGGGCAGTGTCTGCTCTCCCAGCTGGACGAGGAGGCCCGCCGCGACCATCTGGCCCGCTATCCCGTGCAGTACCTCACTCCGTACACCGTGCGTGACAACCACGCCCTGCTGCGCCGCCTGGCCAGAATGCCGCGGATGGAGCCGGTGGTGGAGCGTCAGGAGTACGCGCTCGGGACGGTCTGCGCGGCGATTCCGGTCACCATCGGCACCACGGCGTCCACGGTCGCCCTGTCGCTCCCCTTCCACCAGAGCGACCGGCTGCTGCCCGCCGCCCACCGGCTGCAGGCCGACATCGGGCGCCATCTGGGCTCGCTGGCGCTCTCTATCAGTATCTGAAAACTCACTCCTTGTGATCTGTCGTGTACGTTGAGCAAGATTTGACCACGGTCGGAGGGTGTTAATCCCGGCCAATCAATGTCATACGACGGGGTAGGCGATGCGCGAATCCGTACAGGCAGAGGTCATGATGAGCTTTCTCGTGTCGGAGGAGCTCTCCTTCCGCATTCCGGTGGAGTTGCGGTACGAGACCTGTGATCCCTATGCCGTGCGGCTGACCTTCCATCTGCCCGGTGACGCCCCGGTGACCTGGGCCTTCGGTCGTGAGCTGCTGATCGACGGGGTGGGGCGGCCGTGCGGCGAGGGGGACGTGCACATTGCACCCGCCGACTCCGAGCTGCTGGGCGAGGTGCTGATCCGGCTTCAGGTCGGGGGCGACCAGGCCCTGTTCCGCTCCTCGGCGCCGCCGCTCGTGGCCTTCCTGGACCGTACGGACAAGCTGGTGCCGCTCGGCCAGGAGGGTGCGCTGGCCGACTTCGACGCGCATCTCGACGAGGCCCTGGACAGGATTCTGGCCGAGGAACAGAGCGCAGGCTGAAGAGGCCACGGCAACGGGGCGCCGGGCGCTCCGTATGGCCGCCTGAGACCGTGCAGGAACGCTTCTCCTGTGGGTTCCCGGGGTTGGGTCCGGGTCACCGCTTCCGGCGCCGGCCCCTGCCGCCGCGCGCCGGGGCGAGCTGGGCCCCTGCGGGGGCCGTGCCCGGTCCGGGCCGGTCGGCCGAGACCACCAGGGCGGCGAGCGCGGTGGTGACCGGGACCGAGGCCACCAGGCCGATCGACCCCACCAGCGTGCGCACGATCTCCTCGGCCACCAGTTCGCTGTTGGCCACGGTGCCCACGCTGCTCTGCGCGATCGAGAACAGTAGCAGCAGCGGCAGCGCGGCACCGGCGTAGGCGAGGACCAGGGTGTTGACCACTGACGCGATGTGGTCGCGGCCGATGCGGATGCCCGCCCGGTACAACCCGCGCCAGCCCATCGCCGGGTTGGCCTCGTGAAGCTCCCAGACCGCCGACGTCTGGGTCACTGTCACATCGTCCAGGACGCCCAGCGAACCGATGATGACGCCGGCCAGGAGCAGACCGCTCATGTCGATCGACGGATACAGACCGTGGATCAGACCGGTGTTGTCGTCCGTGTTGCCGGTGAGCGCGGCCCAATCGATGAACTCCGAGCCGAGAATGCCGATCAGCAGCAGGGAGACCAGCGTGCCGAGCACCGCGACCGACGTGCGAGCCGACAGCCCGTGGCACATGTAGAGCGCGATGAGCATGATCGCGCTCGACCCGACGACGGCCACCAGCAGCGGGTTCGAGCCCTGCAGGATTGCGGGCAGGATGAAGAACGTGAGCACCATGAAACTCACGGCCAGGGCGACCAGCGCCATGACACCGCGCATCCGGCCCACCACCACGACGGCGAGCGCGAAGATCCCCGCCAGCAGTGCCATCGGGAACTTCCGGTCCACATCCGTGACGGAGTACTGCAGGTCCTTCGGCGCCGAGGGCTCGTAGGCGACCACGACCTTCTCGCCCTGGTGCAGCTGCCGCGACTGGTCCGGCTGCACGATCTCGGTGAAGGTACGGCCCTTGTCCTTGCCGGTGTCGACCCGGACCATCGCCTTCTTGCAGGTGCCCTTCGCCTCCTGCTGCGCCGAGTTGCCCTCGGCGGTGGAGGGGTCGCCGGCCGAGGAGCCCCCCGAGGCGTTCACCGACTTGCAGCTCACCTCGACCACCTGGGCGACCGTGGCCCGCTGCGTCTGGCGGTCGAAGCCGACGCCGGTGCGCTCGTGCGGCGGCGCTCCCCCGGGCCAGAGCACCGCCAGGCCGACGACGACCGCCGCGGTGAACGGGATCAGGATCGCCGCGATGACCTTGCGCAGATGCTTGGAGACAGGCGTGGCGGGTCCATGGCTGTGGCTGTGCCCGTGCGAGTGGCCATGGCCGTGGCCGCCGCTCGGCCCCGGGGCGTGCGGGTGTCCGTGCCCGTGCGCCGCCCTGGTGTCCTGGCCGTGTCCGTCACCGGTCGCGTGGCCGTCATGGCCGTGTCCGCCGCCCTCTCCTGAGCCGCCCCGGCGCGGCGGCTCAGGAGGCGGGTACGGGTACTGCTCCGTCGTGGTCACCGCCAGATCATCGCAAGAACGACAGGGGCCCCCTGTTCACCGCGCCCGAATTGACGCTAGCGTGGAGGCACCTTTGCACACGCGGGAGCTCGGAGCACCGGGCTGAGAGGGCGCTGACCTCCGTATTCGCGATGTTTCACGTGGAACGAACTTTCACGGGAAACATCGGCAGACGGAAACCGCTGCGTCGACCGCCGAACCTGTTACCGGGTAATGCCGGCGTAGGGAGTAGGTCTCATGACCAACAAGGACGCACGCACGCCTGCCTCCGCCCAGGACGAGAAGTCCCAGGAGGCCGGGAAGTCCATCGGCTGGCACAAGGCGTACGTCGAGGGCACCCGCCCCGACCTGCGCGTGCCGGTCCGCCAGGTGCACCTCACCAACGGGAAGTCGGTCACGCTGTATGACACTTCGGGCCCGTACACCGATCCACTCGTCGACACCGACGTCCGCAGGGGCCTGCAGCCCCTGCGGGAGAACTGGATCATCGCCCGCGGCGACACCGAGGAGTACGCCGGCCGTCCCGTCCGTCCCGAGGACGACGGGATCAAGCACACCTCGCCGCGAGGCGGGCTGCGCAACCTGGACGCGGTCTTCCCGGGACGTCCGCGCCAGCCGCGTCGCGGCCGTGACGGCGAGGCGGTCACGCAGCTCGCCTACGCCCGCCGGGGCGAGATCACGCCGGAGATGGAGTTCGTGGCCCTGCGGGAGAACGTCTCGCCCGAGGTGGTCCGCGAGGAGATCGCGGCGGGCCGCGCGGTCCTGCCGGCCAACGTCAATCACCCGGAGATCGAGCCGATGATCATCGGCAAGCGGTTCCTGGTGAAGGTCAACGCCAACATCGGCAACTCCGCCGTGACGTCCTCCATCGAGGAGGAGGTGGAGAAGATGACCTGGGCGACCCGCTGGGGCGCCGACACGGTGATGGACCTCTCCACCGGCCGCAACATCCACACCACCCGCGAGTGGGTGCTGCGCAACTCCCCCGTCCCCATCGGCACGGTGCCGCTCTACCAGGCGCTGGAGAAGGTCGACGGCAAGGCCGAGGAACTGACCTGGGAGATCTACAAGGACACGGTCCTCGAACAGGCAGAGCAGGGCGTGGACTACATGACCGTCCACGCGGGCGTGCGCCTGCCGTACGTCCCGCTCACCGCCAACCGCAAGACCGGCATCGTCTCGCGCGGCGGCTCGATCATGGCGGCCTGGTGCCTGGCGCACCACAAGGAGTCGTTCCTGTACGAGAACTTCGAGGAACTCTGCGAGATCCTCGCCGCCTACGACGTCACGTACTCGCTGGGCGACGGCCTCAGGCCGGGCTCGATCGCGGACGCCAACGACGCGGCGCAGTTCGCGGAGTTGCGCACCCTCGGGGAACTCAACCAGATCGCCAAGCGTTTCAACGTACAGACGATGATCGAGGGCCCCGGTCACGTCCCGATGCACAAGATCAAGGAGAACATCGACCTTCAGCAGGAGATCTGCGATGAAGCTCCGTTCTATACGCTCGGCCCGCTGACCACGGACGTCGCGCCGGCGTACGACCACATCACCTCCGGCATCGGTGCCGCGATGATCGCCTGGTGGGGCACGGCGATGCTCTGCTACGTCACTCCCAAGGAGCACTTGGGCCTGCCCAACCGTGACGACGTCAAGACCGGCGTCATCACCTACAAGATCGCGGCCCACGCAGCCGACCTCGCCAAGGGGCACCCGGGTGCGCAGGAGTGGGACGACGCGCTGTCCGACGCCCGCTTCGAGTTCCGGTGGGAGGACCAGTTCAACCTCGCGCTGGACCCCGACACGGCACGGGAGTTCCACGACGAGACGCTGCCGGCCGAGCCCGCCAAGACGGCCCACTTCTGCTCCATGTGCGGGCCGAAGTTCTGCAGCATGAAGATCAGCCAAAGCATCACGGAGCGGTTCGGGGGCGCGGCGTCCGAGGGGGCGTCGCAGGACGAGATCGCGGAGGGGATGCTCCAGAAGTCGAAGGAGTTCGCCGAGGCGGGAAACCGGGTGTATCTGCCGATCGCCGACTGATACGCGGCTCGCAAGGCGCTGACCCGGGACGGCGCGACAGCTGTCCCGGGTGGCGTTCTTGTCAGACCGTCGCCGCTCCACAGAGGTCCACAGCTGCGTGTCAGAGCCGGTCTCGCAGGACATCCGGTGCGAACACGGGGGCAGCCGGGCGGAGATCGAGGAGGGCATGGTGCAGAAGCCGAAGGGGCCGCGGCCGTGGGCAGTCGGGCCTCTCTGCCGGTGCCGGCTGAGGCGCGTGCGGTGAAGGCACCGCGGGGTACGGCCGACCGGAGCCAGACGCCGGCCGGCCGTGCGGCCGGTGCCGTTCGGTCTGCGCCCCTCGGCGGGGCGCGGGCCGCGGGCCGCGGACTATTCCGGCTGGTGCTCCGGGCCGCCGAAGTCGGGGCTCGTGTAGTCCGGGCTGCTGAAGCTCGGGCGGCCGGAGGCCGAGCCGTCGTCGGGGCTGCTGAATCCGGGCCGGTCGTAGCCGAGGCGTGGCATGCGGCTGGTGGAGGCGGGCGGGACGGTCGGGTGCAGCACCGCCGTGTCGGGCTCGGCGAGTGCGTCCCGCAGGAACGGCAGGATGCCGCGCTCCAGCAGGGCGTTCCGCCAGGCCTCCCTGGCTCTGGCCACCGCCTCGCTCGCCGCGTCGTGGCCTTCGGCGTCCGCCGCGGCGCTGTTGCGCAGGGCGGTGAGCAGCAGCCCGATCGCGGCGACGAGGATCGCGGCCGCGGCCACGGCGCCGAAGACCCAGCCCGTGGTGAGCATGGTCTGGCCAAAGCCCTGGCCGGGGTCCAGCATCTTCAGGATGTAGCCGACGAGCAGGAAGATCGCGGCGGCGGTTCCGGCGAGGACGGGAGCCAGCACCGCGATCACGGCGATGGCGCCCGCTCCGGCGCTCTCGGCCGTCTCGGTGGCCTCGCCGAGTGTGGTGGCGAGCCCCGTCGTGCCCGAGGCCGGGTCGGCGGAAGCGGAGTCGTGGGCGGCGGAGGGGGCGGTCGGCGCCGGGTGGCGCAGTTCCTCGCGGACCGTCACGTAGTGCTGGTACTCGCTCGCCGCGGCCGCCGTGATGAGTGCGGTGGCGTTGAGCGCCATGGTGCGCAGCTGCTCGGGGTTGAGCCGCTGTCCGACAGCGGCCAGTTCCGGGCGATGTGCTGCGGAGCGCAGCGCCTCATCGAGGATCCGCTCGAATTCCTGACGGTCCTCGTTCAGCAGGTGCTGCGGAACGCTGTTCATGTGCATCCCCCGATGCTCCGTAGGGCTTGGGGCTCGCACACCGGCGAGCCGTCGGGCAGAAACGGAGGGGAGCCTGCTACGGATAAGCCGATGGTAGAGCCGTGACGGCACACGGTGACAGGGGGTTGCCAGAAATTGCGTGCCGACCTGCGCGCATCCGTTCGTGGAGCGCCCGACCGGCGCATGCCCCGGGAATGCTCAGTTATCCAGGGGAAGTTGCTGGACCAGCAGTTTTCCGGCCATGGTCACGCCACCGTCCATGGCGATGGCGAGTCCTTCGGCGTAGACGTGCGGTCCCTCGACCACCGGCCCACCGCCTTCCTCGCCGTCCTCTGAACCGACCTCGCCGAGCAGATACGGAATGGGGCTGTGGCCGTGAACGACGCGGGTGCCGCCGTACGTATCGAGGAGGGAGCGCACGGCGTCGGCGCCGCCCTCGTCGCGGAAGGAGAAGCGCTTGGTGAACTTGCGGAACAGGTCCCAGCACTCGTCCGCGTCGTTGCGGGTGAGCGTCTCGCGGACGGTGTCGTTGACCGCCTCGATCGAGTCGCCGTAGTCGAGGTAGGCGGTGGTGTCGGAGTGGACCAGCAGATACCCGTCGACCTCCTCGACCGCGTCGAGGCGGGCCATCCACTGCAGGTGGTGGTCCTGGAGGCGGTCCATGTCGGTCTTCTGCCCGCCGTTGAGCAGCCAGGCCGCCTGGAAGGTGGCGGTGCCCGCACCGGAGTTGACGGGGGTGTCGGCGAACCGCTTGGCGCCGAGCAGAAGCAGTTCGTGGTTGCCCATGAGTGCCTTGCAGTAGCCGCCGGCCGCAGCGGCCTCGGCGGAAAGCCGCATCACGAGATCGATGACGCCGATGCCGTCCGGACCGCGGTCGGTGAAGTCGCCGAGGAACCACAGCCGGGCGGTGCCCGCGCACCACTGGCCGGCGGCGTCGATCAGCCCCTTCTCCTGCAGGGCGGCCACCAGTTCGTCGAGGTAGCCGTGGACGTCACCGACGACGTACAGCGGGCCGGGGCCCGCCGCGGGCCGGGGCGCCGGTGCGGCGGGGGCCGGTACCGGTTCGAGGGAGACCTGGAGGGTGTCGCCGCGGTTGATGACGGGCAGGTCGCGCTGGGTGGGCGTGTACCCCTCGGGGTAGCTCTCGGCCACGGGCGGGACGGTGTCGGCGGGGTGGCTGGCGACCGGACCGGTTTCGTGGACGTACGCGGGCACCCGGAAGTCGCGCACCGTCGCCGTTCGCTCCACCTCGGGTCCTTGACCGGCCCCCTGAGTCATCCGACCCCTCCACCATCGCGCCGCATCTGCACCGCTTCGGACTGCCTGGTCGCAGCGGCCCGCGGTGTCGTGGGCCCATCATAGGAATGCCCGTCGCGCCATGTGATGACCCAGGGGTGGTGAATCGGAGCAAGACTCCAGTTCACCGCGGCTTTCGCCCCGTTTGGGCAGGGCTTCGACCGGCAGCAGGTCACCTGGCGGCCGCACGGTGGGTCGCTCGGCCGTTCCCTGCGGCTCGCACCGGGCCGCACAAAACGGGGCGGCCGACCCGTGCGGCCGACCGGCGCGCGCCGAGCGGCCGTCCCGGGTGAACCGGGCGGCCGCTCTCGTGAGCTGCGGGCCGCGAGCGCCCGTGCCCGGGGTGGCCGCACCGGGCACGGAGGGCGGCCGGACCATGTCCCCGCCGAACCTGGCCCGGCCGCGTGTGATTGCGCCCTTACCCCTTCTCAGGGGTCCGTGGCGGGCTGACGGTCGTGCGCGGGGGGCGCCGCTGGGACGAGGTACGCACGATCAGTTCGGTCGGTATCACCTGTTCGACGGGGTGGTCCGACTCGACGCCCTCGATGGCGTCGATGAGGAGCTGGACGACGGCCGTGCCGATCCGCCGCGGTTTGAGGGAGAGTGTGGTGATGGGCGGCTCGGTGTTGGCGTACACCGTGGACTCGCTGCAGCACACGAGCAGCAGGTCGTCCGGGACGCGCAGGCCGTAGCGGCGGGCGGCGGCGAGCAGGTCGGTGCCGTTGGGGTCGAAGAGGCCGTAGACGGCGTCCGGCCGGTCGGGCCGGGCGAGCAGCCGGTCGGCTGCTACGGCGCCCGCGCACGGGTCGTGCGCCGGGTACGCCTCGTAGACCGGGTCCTGGCCCACGCGCTCGCACCAGCGCAGGTAGGCGGTGGTCGACAGGTGGGTGTACGTGTCCGTCGTCGTGCCCGTGAGCAGGCCGATCCGGCGGGCGCCGGCGTCGGCGAGGTGGTCGAGGATGCCGAGGACGGCGGCCTCGTGGTCGTTGTCGACCCACGCGGTGACCGGGAGTGAGCCGGCCGGGCGGCCGTCGGAGACGACCGGTAAACCCTGGCGGACCAGTTCGCTGACGACCGGGTCCTGGTCGGAGGGATCGATGACGACCGTGCCGTCCAGAGCCACGTTGGACCACACGTCGTGGCGGGAGGTCGCGGGCAGGATGACGAGGGCATAGCCGCGGGCGAGCGCGGCCGAGGTGGCGGCCCGGGCCATCTCGGCGAAGTACGCGAACTCCGTGAAGGTGAAAGGTTCATCCCCGTACGTCGTCACAGTCAGGCCGATCAGCCCCGACTTGCCGGTACGGAGGGTGCGGGCGGCGGCCGAGGGACGGTATCCCAGCCGGTCGGCGACCTCGCGGACATGGCGTCGGGTGGCATCTGGGAGCCGGCCCTTGCCGTTGAGGGCATCGGAGACGGTCGTGATGGAGACCCCGGCGGCGGCGGCCACGTCTCTGATGCCCGCCCGGCCCGGCCGACTGCCTCGACGTGAGGTTTCCGCGCGGCTCACCTGGTGCTTCCCTGCTGCTGTCATGGCGAGCCGATAGTAGGGCTCATACGGTGGGGTAGTGCGGACGCATATGCACGCGTTGACAGGTACGTTTCTGCATGGTCATCAAGGGATAACTGCCTTAGAAAGTAAGTCAGTTAAGCGCTCTCATGCCAAGACGTGACTTGTCGACGCGCATGAGCCTGCCAAGTGTCCGATGTCTCGAAGAGGTCTCAACTCACCTTCACGAGGGATGCGCGCCACGGCGTGAGCTACCGGCGCATAGATATATGTACGGCGCGCCCCCCGATACGTACGCCTTCGTACGGCGATGCCCCCGATGCCGGTGGACGCGATGATGTTCGCCTCTTGCTGTCCCGCATCTGTACGCACCGGCGCCGAATCCTCATATGGTGAGGAGTATTGGAAGCCGGTGGCGTCGACGGGCCGCCGGTGGTCGCGAGGAGGACTGCGGTGAGCGAGACGAGCCCCAAGCTGCGCGCCGAGCTGGAGGGTATCCCCACCTACAAGCCGGGCAAGCCCGCCGCGTCCGGCGGTCCGGTCGCCTACAAGCTGTCCTCCAACGAGAACCCCTATCCGCCGTTGCCCGGCGTGATGGAGAGCGTGACCGCGGCTGCGGCCGACTTCAACCGCTACCCGGACATGGCCTGCACCGGGCTGATGAACGAGCTGTCGGAGCGCTTCGGCGTCCCGCTCTCCCACCTGGCCACCGGTACCGGCTCGGTGGGCGTCGCCCAGCAGCTGATCCAGGCGACCAGCGGGCCCGGCGACGAGGTGATCTACGCCTGGCGCTCCTTCGAGGCCTACCCGATCATCACCCAGGTCAGCGGGGCCCGGTCGGTGCGGGTGCCGCTCACGCCGGGCGACGTGCACGACCTGGACGCGATGGCGGACGCGATCACCGACCGGACGCGTCTGATCTTCGTCTGCAACCCCAACAACCCGACCGGCACGGTGGTGCGGCGGGCCGAGCTGGAGCGGTTCCTCGACCGGGTGCCCGCTGATGTGCTGGTGGTCCTCGACGAGGCCTATCGTGAGTTCATCCGTGACCCCGAGGTGCCCGACGGTGTCGAGCTGTACCGGAACAGGCCGAACGTCTGCGTCCTGCGCACCTTCTCCAAGGCCTACGGCCTGGCCGGGCTGCGGGTGGGTTTCGCGATCGGCCACGAGCCGGTGGCGGCGGCGCTGCGCAAGACGGCGGTGCCCTTCGGCGTCAGCCAGCTCGCACAGGAAGCGGCGATCGCCTCGCTGCGGGCCGAGGACGAGCTGCTGGGCCGGGTCGGCTCGCTGGTCTGCGAGCGCACGCGCGTGGTCGACGCGCTGCGCGCCCAGGGGTGGACGGTGCCGGAGACCCAGGCCAACTTTGTGTGGCTGCGGCTGGGGGAGCACACGGTCGCGTTCGCGGCGGCCTGCGAGCAGCACGGCGTGGTGGTCCGGCCGTTCCCGGGCGAGGGCGTGCGGGTGACGATCGGGGAGACCGAGGCGAACGACATCTTCCTGAAGGTGGCGGAAGGGTTCCGCAAGGAGCTGTAGCTCCCGTCATGGGACCGTGGCGCTAGGCGTCGATCAGTTCCACGCGTACGGGGTCGCCATCGCGCACGGTCGCCAGCACAGCGGCGTCCCCATCCACGCTTCCTAGGACGTTGCACGGGCTCGCGAGGCGGCACTCGTCGCCTCGCGAGATCGGGGTGGGGCCGTAGGGGAGGGCGAGCGCATCGCCGTCCGTCCAGAAGGCCACGGTGCCCGGCTCCACGACCTGCCGGGCGTCCGTTTCACGTGAAACAGACACACCCGTGTCGAAATAGACCTCATCGCCCCAGGTGTGGGCGGTGGAGACCAGTGGCAGCGCCTTGGCGAGGGCCTGCGCGGTCGGTGTGTTTTCAAGGGTCGCGGTGAGGTGGCCGGCAGGCCACGAGATCCGTATCTGCATGGCCTGCAATTCAACAATATGTTGAAGTCGCTGCCAAGGTCTTGACGCCGAGGCGAAGGGGGGACCCCCCTTCGATTGGCGAAAATCGGTGCGTCATAATGGCTTGTGAATGTGAACGCGTTCACAAGCGTGTCCCGGTTGCTCCCGTGATGTACGTGACAAAAGGGGCAAAATGCCGCGACCACGGCGAAGTGTAAGGAGCTGACGACGTGGATTTGGCTTTGGCGCCGGAGACGCTGGCGCGATGGCAGTTCGGCATCACCACCGTCTATCACTTCCTGTTCGTCCCGCTGACGATCTCCCTGGCCGCCCTCACGGCGGGGTTGCAGACGGCCTGGGTGCGTACGGAGAACGAGAGGTACCTCAGGGCGACGAAGTTCTGGGGCAAGCTCTTCCTGATCAACATCGCGATGGGTGTGGTCACCGGCATCGTGCAGGAGTTCCAGTTCGGCATGAACTGGTCGGACTATTCGCGCTTCGTCGGTGACATCTTCGGCGCCCCGCTCGCCTTCGAGGCGCTGATCGCGTTCTTCTTCGAGTCCACCTTCATCGGCCTGTGGATCTTCGGCTGGGACAAGCTGCCGAAGAAGATCCATCTCGCCTGTATCTGGATGGTCTCGATCGGCACGATCCTGTCGGCGTACTTCATCCTCGCGGCCAACTCCTGGATGCAGCACCCCGTCGGCTACAAGATCGACCAGGCGAAGGGGCGCGCCGAACTGACCGACTTCTGGGCCGTGCTGACCCAGAACACCGCGCTCAGCCAGGCCTTCCACACTCTGTCCGCGGCCTTCCTGACCGGCGGTGCCTTCATGGTGGGCATATCGGCCTACCACCTGGCCCGCAAGAAGCACATCCGCGAGATGAAGACCTCGCTGCGGCTGGGCCTGGTCACCGTGGTCATAGCCGGCCTGCTCACCTCGGTCAGCGGTGATGTGCTCGGCAAGGTCATGTTCAAGCAGCAGCCGATGAAGATGGCGGCTGCCGAGGCGCTGTGGGACGGCCAGAAGCCGGCACCGTTCTCGATCTTCGCCTATGGCGATGTCGAGAAGGGCCACAACACCGTCGCGATCGAGATACCGGGCCTGCTGTCCTTCCTCGCCGACGACAACTTCACCTCGTACGTTCCCGGCATCAACGACGTCAACAAGGCCGAGCAGCAGAAGTTCGGGCCCGGCGACTACCGGCCCAACATCCCGGTGGCCTTCTGGGGCTTCCGCTGGATGATCGGCTTCGGCATGGCCTCCTTCGCCATCGGTCTCGCCGGGCTCTGGCTGACCCGCAAGAAGTTCATGCTCCCCAAGCATCTGAGGGTCGGCGAGGACGAGGTGCCGAACCTGGTCCTCTTCAAGAACAAGGCGCTCGGGCCGAAGCTGAGCCCCTGGTACTGGCGCATCGCGACCTGGACCTTGGCCTTCCCGCTGATCGCCAACTCGTGGGGCTGGATCTTCACCGAGATGGGCCGTCAGCCGTGGGCCGTCTACGGCGTGCTGCAGACCCGGGACGCGGTCTCCCCCAGTGTCTCCCAGGGCGAGATCATCACCTCGATGATCGTCTTCACGTCCCTCTACGCCATCCTCGCGGTCGTCGAGGTCAAGCTGCTCGCGAAGTACGTCAAGGCCGGCCCGCCCGAGCTGACGGAGGCCGACCTCAACCCGCCCACGAAGATCGGCGGCGACACCCGTGACGCCGACAAGCCGATGGCCTTCTCGTACTAGGCCGAGGGGACAGTCATGGAACTTCACGACGTCTGGTTCGTCCTGATCGCCGTCCTATGGACCGGCTACTTCTTCCTGGAGGGCTTCGACTTCGGGGTCGGCATCCTCACCAAGCTGCTGGCCCGGAACCGGCCCGAGCGCCGTGTGCTGATCAACACCATCGGGCCCGTCTGGGACGGCAACGAGGTGTGGCTGCTCACGGCGGGCGGTGCCACCTTCGCCGCCTTCCCCGAGTGGTACGCCACCCTCTTCTCCGGCTTCTACCTGCCCCTGCTGGCCATCCTGGTCTGCCTGATCGTCCGGGGCGTCGCCTTCGAGTACCGGGCGAAGCGGCCTGAGGAGAATTGGCAGCGCAACTGGGAGACGGCCATCTTCTGGACCTCGCTCATCCCGGCGTTCCTGTGGGGCGTGGCCTTCGGGAACATCGTGCGGGGCGTGAAGATCGACCGGCACTTCGAGTACGTCGGCAGCCTCGGGGACCTGTTCAACCCGTACGCCCTGCTCGGCGGGCTGGTGACACTCACCCTGTTCACCTTCCACGGAACGGTGTTCACCGCGCTCAAGACGGTCGGTGACATACGGCTGCGGGCCCGCAGGCTGGCGCTGTGGGTCGGTCTCCTCACCGTCGTTCTGGCGAGCGCCTTCCTGCTGTGGACACAAGCCGACAGCGGCGATGGCAAGAGCCTGGTGGCCCTGATCGTGGCGGTCGTGGCTCTGGTGGCCGCTCTGGTGGCCAATCAGGCGGGCCGCGAGGGATGGTCGTTCGCGCTGTCCGGGGTGACCATCGTGGCGTCGGTGGCGATGCTCTTCCTGTCGCTCTTCCCGAACGTCATGCCGTCCACGCTCAACGGGGACTGGAGCCTCACCGTCACCAACGCCTCGTCGAGCCCGTACACCCTGAAGATCATGACGTGGTGCGCGGCCATCGCCACGCCACTCGTCCTGCTGTACCAGAGCTGGACCTACTGGGTGTTCCGCAAGCGGATCGGCACGCAGCACATCGCTCCTGACGCTGCCGCCGGCGCCGCACACTGAGTCCGCCGAGGGTGTGTTTCACGTGAAACACACCCTCTGGGCCGAAGGGCATGTTTCACGTGAAACCGATCGATCCGCGCCTCCTGCGATACGCCCGCGCCACCCGCCTCTTTCTGGTGGCGGTCGTCGGCCTGGGGGCCGTCGGCGCCGGGCTGGTCATCGCCCAGGCCATGCTCATTGCCGAGGTGGTGGTCGGGGCCTTCCGGCACGGGCAGTCGGTCACTGAACTGCGCGCCCCCCTGCTGTTGTTGGCTGCCGTGGCCGCGAGCCGGTCGGTTGTCGCGTGGCTCACCGAACTCGCCGCACACCGCGCCAGCGCCGCGGTGAAATCGGAGCTGCGCGGGCGGTTGCTGGGACGCGCCGCCCACCTGGGTCCCGGGTGGCTGAGCGGTCAGCGAACCGGCTCCCTGGTCACCCTGGCCACACGCGGGGCGGACGCCCTGGACGACTACTTCTCGCGGTACCTCCCCCAGTTGGGGCTCGCGGTGGTCGTCCCGGCAGCCGTGCTCGCGCGGATCGTCACCGAGGACTGGGTGTCCGCGGCAATCATCGTCGGCACCCTGCCGCTGATCCCCCTCTTCATGATGCTGATCGGCTGGGCCACGCAGTCCCGGATGGACCGTCAGTGGCGGCTGCTGTCCCGGCTCTCGGGCCACTTCCTGGACGTGGTCGCCGGTCTGCCCACACTGAAGGTGTTCGGCCGGGCCAAGGCCCAGGCAGACTCCATTCGCCGGATCACCGGTGAGTACCGCCAGGCCACCCTGCGGACCCTGCGGATCGCCTTTCTCTCCTCGTTCGCGCTGGAGTTGCTGGCCACCCTGTCGGTGGCGCTGGTCGCCGTGACGATCGGCATGCGCCTGGTGCACGGCGACATGGACCTGTACATCGGTCTGGTCATCCTGGTGCTGGCCCCCGAGGCGTACCTGCCGCTGCGCCAGGTGGGCGCGCAGTACCACGCGGCGGCGGAGGGGCTCGCGGCGGCCGAGGAGATCTTCGCCGTCCTGGAGACACCGGTCCCGGCGTCCGGGACCGCGGCGGTGCCCGCGGGCCCCGTGACCTTCGACGGAGTGACGGTCCGCTATCCGGGGCGGTCGGCGGACGCCGTGACCGACGTGTCGTTGACCGTGCAGCCCGGCGAGACCGTGGCCCTCGTCGGACCGAGCGGGGCGGGCAAGTCGACACTGCTCAACGTGCTGCTGGGGTTCGTGCGGCCCAGCGAGGGCCGGGTGCGCGTCGGGGCCGTCGATCTCGCCGAGGCCGACCTGGAGCAATGGAGGTCGCGGATCGCCTGGGTGCCGCAACGGCCGCACCTGTACGCCGGGACCATCTCTGAGAACGTACGGCTGGCCCGGCCCGACGCGGACGACACCGCCGTCCGCGAGGCACTCCGGGAGGCCGGTGCGCTGGAGTTCGTGGACGCGCTTCCCGAGGGAGCCGGCACGGTGCTCGGGGAGGACGGGGCCGGGCTGTCCGCAGGCCAGCGACAGCGGCTCGCGCTGGCCCGGGCCTTCCTTGCCGACCGCCCCGTGCTGCTGCTGGACGAGCCGACGGCCGCGTTGGACGGGGCGACCGAGGCCGACGTCGCGGCGGCGGTGCGCAGGCTTGCGGCGGGTCGCACGGTGCTGCTGGTGGTACACCGGCCGGCGCTACTGGAAGCGGCGGACCGGGTGGTGCGGCTGGAGGGCAAGGAACCGTCGACGGCCCGGAGCGGCAGTCGACCTTCCAGGGGGGAGCACCCCCTGGACTCCCATCCCCTGGATCCCTATTCCCTGGACCCCCGCCTTCGCCCACCCACACCCACTCCCACGCTCGACTGCGCTCACGCGGGGGAATCCCCATCGCCACGCGGCCACCTGGCAAGCGGCCCTACAGAGCAGCCCCTGGCGCGTCCCCGGAGCGTGCTTGCCCGGGTCCGGGGACTTGCCGGGCCCCGACGCGGCCGGCTGTTCCTCGCGCTGCTGCTCGGGAGCCTGGCGCTCGGCAGTGCCGTCGGGCTGATGGCCACCTCCGGCTGGCTCATCTCGCGGGCCTCGCAACAGCCGCCGGTGCTCTATCTGATGGTGGCCGTGACGGCGACACGGGCCTTCGGGATCGGGCGGGCCGTCTTCCGGTACGCCGAGCGGCTGGTGTCGCACGACGCCGTGCTGCGGATGCTGGCCGACACCCGGGTCGCCGTCTACCGGCGCCTGGAGCGGCTGGCGCCCGCGGGGCTGCGGACGGCCCGCCGTGGCGATCTGCTGACCCGGCTGGTCACCGACGTGGACGCGTTCCAGGACTACTGGCTGCGCTGGCTGCTGCCCGCCGGGGTCGCGGTGGCCGTCTCGACCGCCTCGGTCGCCTTCACGGTCTGGCTGCTGCCCCCGGCCGGGGTCGCGCTCGCGGCCGGCCTCCTGGTGGCCGGCGTCGGGGTCCCCATGATCACCGCAGCAGCGGCCCGGCGTACCGAGCGGCGGCTGGCGCCCGCCCGGGGCATGCTCGCCACCCGTGTGGCCGACCTGCTCACCGGCACCGCCGAACTGGCCGTCGCCGGGGCCCTGCCGGCCCGTACGGCCGCGGCCCGGGAGGCCGACGGAACGCTCACCCGGATCGCCTCGCGTGCCGCGGCGGTCACCGCGCTCGGTGACGGGCTCACCGCGCTGGTCTCCGGGCTGACCGTCACCGCCACGGCGCTGCTGGGCGCCCAGGCGGTGGCTGCGGGCCGGCTCGGCGGCGTGGCGATGGCCGTGGTGGTCCTCACCCCGCTGGCCGCCTTCGAGGCCGTACTGGGGCTTCCGCTCGCCGTGCGCTTCCGGCAGCGGGTGCGACGGAGCGCGGAGCGCGTGTTCGAGGTACTGGACGCGCCGGAACCCGTACGGGAGCCGGCGCAGCCCCGGCAGGCGCCCGCCGTGCCCTTCCCGGTCGTACTCAAGGACCTGACCGCGCGGCACCCGGGGCAGCACCGGGACGCGCTCGCCGGGCTCGATCTCACCCTGGACCAGGGGCGCCGGATCGCCGTGGTCGGGCCGTCCGGCTCCGGCAAGACGACGCTCGCCCAGGTCCTGCTGCGCTTCCTCGACCCGGGGGCCGGCTCGTACACGCTCGCGGGTGTGGACGCGTACGCGCTGGCGGGTGACGACGTCCGCCGGTTCGTCGGACTGTGCGCCCAGGACGCGCACCTCTTCGACAGCACCGTGCGCGAGAACCTGCTGCTCGCCCGGAAGGACGCCACCGAGGCCGACCTGCGCGACGCGCTGGCCCGGGCCCGGCTGCTGGACTGGGTGGACGGGCTGCCCGACGGCCTGGACACGCTCATCGGCGAGCACGGGGCGCGGCTGTCCGGCGGGCAGCGCCAACGCCTCGCGCTGGCCCGCGCGCTGCTCGCCGACTTCCCCGTGCTCGTCCTGGACGAGCCCGCCGAGCACCTGGACCTGCCGACGGCGGACGCGCTCACCGCGGATCTGCTGGCCGCCACCGAGGGCCGTACGACGCTGCTGATCACCCATCGGCTGGCGGGGCTCGACGCGGTGGACGAGGTGGTCGTGCTCGACGGGGGCCGGGTGGTGCAGCGGGGCCCGTACGCGGAGCTGGCCGCCGTGGACGGGCCGTTGCGTGCCATGGCGCGCCGGGAGGCGGCGGCGGAGGTGCTCGCACAGGCCCGATGACGGGGCACACGCGCATCGCTCCGGGTTGCCCGGCAAAAGGGACTAAATACTCTCGAGGCATGTCTGCCGAGCCCTCGCCCGACCCCTCGTCGGCCGCCCACCGTGTCGGACGGGCAGCAGGGGCTGACCGGTGCGCTCATTCGGGATCCGGTGCCGGTGCCGGTGCCGGTGCCGGTCCGGCCGGCCGGACCGGCCGATCCGAGCCGGGATCCGCGCTCGTGCGGCTTCCCAGCACGCCACCCGCCGATGAGCAGCTTCCCGGGTGTCCCGATCCGGGTGCAGGGCGAGATCATCGGCAAGCTCCCCGCTGGAGGCCCCCGAACGGGGCCTCTCCCCGAGATCCCTGCGCGAGGTCCTGCCACAGGATCTTCCCGGGGACCTGTCGGCGGTTCCTCCCGGGGTCCTGCCGGAGGATCCTCCCGCGGTCCTGCCGGAGGATCCTCCCGCGGTCCTGCCGGAGGATCTTCCCTAGGTCCTGTCGGTGGCCCCCGTCGGAGGCCGCGCCGCCGGGGGGGCGGGGTCAGATGCGTTCGGCGAGCAGTTGCTCGATCACGACCGCCACGCCGTCCTCGTTGTTGGCGACCGTACGGCCCGAGGCCGCGGCGACGACGTCCGGGTGGGCGTTGCCCATCGCGTACGACCGGCCGGCCCAGGTCAGCATCTCGACGTCGTTGGGCATGTCCCCGAAGGCGACGACCTCTTCGGGCGTGATGCCGCGCTCGGCGCAGCACAGGGCGAGCGTGCTGGCCTTGGAGACGCCCGGGCCGCTGAGCTCCAGCAGGGCGCTGGGGCTGGAACGGGTGACGTTGGCGCGGTCACCGACCGCGAGGCGGGCGAGGGCGAGGAAGGCGTCCGGGTCGAGGCCGGGGTGGTAGGCGAGGATCTTGAGGACCGGCTGGTCGTTGTCCGGGCCGTCGGAGGCGAGGAGGGCCTCGGCGGGCAGGAGGTTGTCCGGTATCTCCATGTGCAGCTTGGGATAGGCCGGTTCCTGGTGGAAGCCGTAGGTCTGCTCGACGGCGAACACCGTGCCTGGTGCCGCGTCGCGCAGCAGCCGTACGGCGTCCAGCGCGTTCTTCCGGGCCAGCTCGCGCACCTTCACGAACCGGTGGGCGCCGGGGCCGCCGTGCAGGTCGACGACGGCGGCGCCGTTGCCGCAGATCGCCAGACCGTGGCCGTGGACGTGGTCGCTGACGACGTCCATCCAGCGGGCCGGGCGGCCGGTGACGAAGAACACCTCGATGCCCGCCTCCTCGGCGGCGGCCAGCGCGGCGACCGTCCTCGGGGAGACCGACTTGTCGTCGCGCAGCAGAGTGCCGTCGAGGTCGGTGGCGATCAGCCGCGGCCGTAGGGCGGCGGCCGGGGTCCCGGGCTGTCTGGTCGCTGAGGTCACCGGGCCATTCTCGCGCATATGCCCGCACGGCCGTGCGGGAGTGCGCACGGATGAGTTCACAGACACATCACGGATGGCTGACGGGCGACGCCTGCCACCGGGTCACGCCAGCTGGGCGAGCCCCTCCATGGCGATCTGCTCGAAGACCTTCTCCTCCGCGGCGAAGTCCGAGTCCGGGATGGGCCAGTGGATCACGATCTCGGTGAAGCCCAACTCCCGGTGGCGGCCGGCGAAGTCCACGAAGGCGTCCAGGGACTGCAGCGGGCGGCCGCGGTCCGGGGTGAATCCGGTGAGCAGGATCTTGTCCAGCCCGGCCATGTCCCGGCCGGTCGCGGCGCACGCCTCGGACAGCTTCTCCATCTGACCGCGCAGCGCCTCGACGGACTGCTCCGGGGTGCCGTTCTCGTACAGCTTCGGGTCGCCGGTGGTGACCCACGCCTGTCCGTACCGCGCGGCGAGCTTCAGTCCGCGCGGGCCGGTGGCCGCCACCGCGAAGGGCAGCCGGGGCCGCTGGACGCAGCCGGGGATGTTGCACGCCTCGTGCGCCGAGTAGAACCGGCCCGGCGACGACACGACGTCCTCGGTGAGCAGCCGGTCGAGCAGCGGCACGAACTCGGCGAGCCGGTCGGCCCGTTCGCGCGGCGTCCACGGGTCCTGGCCGAGGGCGGTGGCGTCGAAGCCGGTGCCGCCCGCGCCGATGCCCAGGGTGATACGGCCGCCGGAGATGTCGTCCAGGGAGATCAGTTCCTTGGCGAGGGTCACCGGGTGCCGGAAGTTCGGTGAGGTGACCAGCGTGCCCAGACGGAGCCGGTCGGTGGCGGCCGCGGCGGCGGTCAGCGTCGGGATCGCGCCGAACCACGGGCCGTTGCGGAAGCTGCGCCAGGACAGGTGGTCGTAGGTGTACGCGGTGTGGAAACCGAGCTGCTCGGCCCGCACCCAGGCCGAACGGCCGCCCTCGCTCCAGCGGCGGTACGGGAGGATCACGGTGCTCAGACGCAGACTCATGCGTCCGAGGGTACGGGGGCCCGCTGCAATGGCCGAAAGTGCTCACCGTACGTGCCTGCGGGGCCACGGGGCGAGCAGGCCTGCGGGACGCGCTCCGCGTGTGTGCGCTCCGCGCGCGTACGGTCCGCGTGTGCGACGGCGAGGGGTGTCAGTGCCGGCCGGGGAGGCGCAGGTAGCGGGGCGGTACGGCCTGGGTGAGCCACACGCCGTTGGCGCTGCGGTGGAAGACGTGGCCGTCGCGGTGCATGGCGCCGGCGTCCACGGAGAGTACGACGGGGCGGCCTCGGCGGGCGCCGACCCGGGTGGCGGTCTCGCGGTCCGCCGAGAGGTGGACGGCATGCCGGTTCATGGGCTTGAGGCCCTCGGTACGGATCGCGTCGAGGTAGGCGGCGACGGTTCCGTGGTAGAGGTACGGCGGCGGGGTCGCCGGGGGCAGGCCGAGGTCGACGTCGACGCTGTGGCCCTGGCTGGCTCGGATCCTGGTGCCCTCGATGGCGAAGCGCTGTTTGTCGTTGACGGCCACGACGTGGTCGAGCTCCTCGCGCGAGAAGCGGAAGCCGTGCGCCGCGGCCGCGGCGATCAGCGTGTCGATCTCGACCCAGCCGCCCGCGTCGAGTGAGAGGCCGATGCGCTCGGGCTGGTGGCGCAGGTGCTTCGAGAGGTATTTCGACACCTTTACGGTGCGTCTTTCATCCATGCCCTCAGAGTGCGGGAGAGACGCGGATCACGCAGGCTATTTTCGCCCCGAGGTTTGGTCCACAGCCAAGTGCGGTTATCCACAGGGTAATTGGAGAAGTTGTGGACAACTGACGGTCGGTTCAGGATGGTTCGCCAAGATCGCTGCGGGAGTGCCCCGGTGGGACGAGGTCGTCCAAGATCCGTGCCCTGACCTCCCGTTCCGCGGCCAGCGCGATGAAGGCGGACGCACGTTCACGGCCAACGAGGCTCTCCACAGCGCTGATCGTCTCGGCGGGAAGACCGATGGACCGCGTCTCCTGACGGGTTTCCCGCCGCCCCTCGGTGCCCAGGTGGGTGCGCAGGTGCTGGACGGCGAACACGCGCATGGCGCGGGCCAGTTCGGCGTCCACGGTCTGCTGGGCCAGGGGGCGCAGTCGGCGCACCCATGAGGCGGCTTCCGCCGCCTGCGCGTCCGTGCGGTGACCGGGATCGTCCAGATAGCGGGCGAAGACGTATTCAGTGGTGAACTCCAGGAAACGGGCGGCAATGTGCTCGACCTGGACCCTCAACTCCCTGAGATGGTCCGAGATCGCGGCGAGCGGCACACCGGCCGCGTGCAACTCGGCCGCCACGGACAGCTCCTGGGGGCTCGGCACGAGGAAGGTGTGCTCGTCGCCGTCGACCGGTTCCAGCACGCCGAGGTCGAGGGCCTCGGCCACGGCGTCGTCGTCGGGGGCGCCGCCGAAGCGGGCGTTCAGCTCGTCGCGGGTGATGCGGGCCGGTTCCTCGTCGGTCCACGGGCCTTCCACCTCGGTGACCAGGCCCAGGACGCCGCCCAGGCCGCGGCCGGTGTCCCAGGCGTCCAGGAGTTCCTTGATGGAGGCCAGGGTGTAGCCGCGGTCGAGGAGGTGGGCGATCTGGAGGAGACGGGTGAGGTGGATGTCGGAGTAGAGGTTGGCCCGGCCCTGGCGTTCGGGGCGGGGGAGGAGACCTTTGTCCTGGTAGGCACGGATGGTTCGTACGGTGGTGCGGGTGTGGTGGGCGAGGTCCTCGATGCGGTAGGTCCTGGCGGCCCGAGGGCCGGTCATACGGGGGTCCTGTGCGGTGACCGGAGGCGGGGCCTGCCGGTCACAGCTTCGGCTCCACCCGTGCGAGCCCCCGCAACACCCCCGGCATGAAACGCGACAGCAGGTGTGCGCCGCGGGCCTCCGGGGTCACCGGTACCACCGCTCTGTTGTGGGTCACCGCCTCCAGGACCGCCTCGGCGACCTTCTCCGGTGGGTAGTTGCGCAGCCCGTACAGGCGAGCGGAGTGCTTCTGGCGGCGGCGCTCCTCGGCCTCGTCGACCCCGGTGAAGCGGGCCGTGGACGTGATGTTCGTGTTGACGATGCCCGGGCAGATCGCCGTGACTCCGATGTCCTGCGAGGCCAGTTCGGCGCGCAGGCACTCCGAGAGCATCAGGACCGCCGCCTTGGAGGTGCTGTAGGCGGGCAGGGCCCGGGAGGGCTGGTACGCGGCCGCCGAGGCGATGTTGACGATGTGGCCGCCCTGGGCGCGCTCGGCCATCCGCGCTCCGAACAGACGGCAGCCGTGGATCACGCCCCACAGGTTGACGTCCAGGACCTTGCGCCAGTCGTCGGTGGTCGTGGTGAAGAACGATCCGGACAGGCCGATCCCCGCGTTGTTGACCAGCACGTCCAGCACGCCGTATGCGCGATGCACCTTCTCGGCGAGCTTCTCCATGGCCTGTTCGTCGGAGACGTCCGCGGTCTCCGACCAGGCCTCGGGCGCGCCGATCAGCCGGGACAGCTCGGCGGTGCGGGCGGCGGCCTCGGCGTCGCGGTCGACGGCCACCACGCGCGCGCCGGCCTCCGCGAACGCGAACGCCGTGGCCCGCCCGATGCCGCTGCCCGCACCGGTGACCAGCACCAACTGCCCGCCGAAGCGCTCGGCATGGCGGCCGGTCGCGGTCGGCTCGACGCGGCCGCCCTCCACGGACGTCACGAACTCCTCGATCCATGCCGCGAGGTGATCGGGGCGTGTGCGCGGGACCCAGTGCTTGGCCGGAAGCGTGCGCCGGGTCAGCTGCGGCACCCACTGGTCGAGGTCGTCGTAGAGCCGCTCGGACAGGAACGCGTCTCCCTGGGGCGTGATGAGCTGCACGGGCGCGTGCGCGTACGCGTCGGGGCGCGGCCTGCGCAGCCGGGCGCGGACGTTGTCCCGGTACAGCCAGGCGCCGTGTGCCGCGTCGGAGGGCAGGGACGCGGTCGGGTAACCGTCGCCGGGGACCTTCTCGACCCGCTGGAGGATCTTGGGCCAGCGCTTGCCGAGCGGGCCGCGCCAGGCCATTTCCGGCAGGGCGGGCGTGTGCAGCAGGTAGACGTACCAGGACTTGGCGCCCTGGCCGAGGAGCTGGCCCACCCGGCGCGGGGTGGGGCGCTTCACGCGTGCGTTGATCCAGTGCCCGAAGTGGTCCAGGGAGGGTCCGGACATCGACGTGAAGGAGGCGATGCGGCCCTCGGTCCGCCCCACCGTGACGAACTCCCAGGACTGCACCGAGCCCCAGTCGTGGCCGACGAGGTGCACCGGGCGGTCCGGGCTCACCGTGTCCACGACCGCCAGGAAGTCGTCCGTGAGCTTCGCCAGGGTGAAGCCGCCGCGCAGCGGCTGCGGTGCCGTGGAACGGCCGTGTCCCCGGACGTCGTACAGGACGACGTGGAAGTGGTCCGCGAGGCGTGCGGCGACCTCCGACCAGACCTCCTTGCTGTCCGGGTAGCCGTGCACCAGCACCACGGTCGGCTGCTCCGGATCGCCCAGCTCGGCCACGCACAGTTCGACCCCGCCCGTCCGCACCCGGCGCTCACGCGCACCCTTCAGCATCGAAGGTGTCGTCACTTCTCCTCCGCCCAGCGCCGCACGTGCGGCAGATCGTCGTCCAGCCAGAACGCGCTCTGCTCGGGGTCCCGGGAGTCGGTGACCACCAGGATCTCCTCGAACTTCGCGCCCGTACCCCGGAAGCCGAGGTGCGGTTCGACCGCCCACAGGCCCGGCTGCGGCGGGTGGTCGGAGAAGCGGTACGGCGACCACAGGGGCGACCAGCCCTCGCGGTGGCCGTGCAGGGCGTCGGCGGCCAGGCCCTTCAGGGACTGTGCGCCGAACCCGAACAGGTGCGGGGACCAGCGGCGCTGCTTCACCCGGTCCACCTTGTGGGCGATCACGCCGAAGGGGTACGCCCGGTGTCGGTTGGCGTAGCCCTGGCGGACCATGAGCCGGTCCACGTCCTCGTAGATCTCGCGCAGTGGCCGCCGCTCGCGCACCTCGCGCAGGATCAGCTCGCGGTGCGCCTCCAGATCGGCCATCAGCCGGTCCTGCACCGGGTTGACGCCGAGGGAGCCCGAGTAGCCGATGTCGGCCGTGTGTCCCTCGTAGACCGGGGCCATGTCCAGGATGAACGGCATCCCGGGCTCCAGGGCCCTGTCGGTCGGGAAGAACTGCAGCGGGATGCGGAAGTCCACGAACGCCGTGCGGTCGCCGAACCAGGCGAAGGGCAGGTGGAACCAGTCCCGCACCCCTCGCTCGCGCAGCCACTCCCGCTGCATCCGCGCCGCCTCGCGCTCGGTCACGCCCGGCTCCAGACGTGCCGCGACCGCCTCCGCGCACTCGTACGCGAGGCGCTGCACCCGCCTGAATCCCTGCAACTCCACGGAGAGTTCGCTGCTCACTGCCGTCGTCATGCCGCCCCGTCCCGTCGACTGCGGTACGCGTCCGTAACTTGACACTGGTGAATGTGACAGTTGTTAGAGGCGGCGTCAATAGGCGGGATCAAGGCCTGTGGACGACGCTCCGTGAGCGATTGTGGATAACTCTCAGGCAGGGGATCCCTTAAGGCCCCGTAATACTCGAGGCTGACGCCAAGACGGCTCTGTGGTCTGACGACCGGCGTGGCCCGCATCACTACGGTCGAAGACGTGACTGTGATCGCGACCGAAAGCCTGAGCAAGCGGTTCCCCCGGGTGACCGCGCTCGACCGGCTGTCCGTGGACATCGGACCCGGTGTGACCGGACTCGTCGGAGCCAACGGCGCCGGCAAGTCCACGCTCATCAAGATCCTGCTGGGTCTGTCCCCCGCGACGGAGGGCCGCGCCGAGGTGCTCGGCCTCGACGTCGCCACCAAGGGCGCCGCCATCCGCGAGCGCGTGGGCTACATGCCGGAGCACGACTGCCTGCCGCCCGACGTCTCGGCCACCGAGTTCGTCGTGCACATGGCGCGCATGTCCGGCCTGCCCCCCACCGCCGCGCGCGAGCGCACCGCGGACACCCTGCGCCATGTCGGTCTGTACGAGGAGCGCTACCGTCCCATCGGCGGCTACTCGACCGGCATGAAACAGCGGGTGAAGCTCGCCCAGGCCCTGGTGCACGACCCGCAGCTGGTCTTCCTGGACGAGCCGACCAACGGCCTCGACCCGGTCGGCCGCGACGAGATGCTCGGCCTGATCCGCCGCATCCACACCGACTTCGGCATCTCGGTCCTGGTCACCTCCCACCTGCTGGGCGAACTGGAGCGCACCTGCGACCACGTCGTCGTCGTGGACGGCGGCAAGCTGCTGCGCTCCAGCTCCACCACCGATTTCACCCAGACCACGACCACTCTCGCGATCGAGGTCACCGACAGCGACGACCACCCGGACGGCACCGGCACGGTGCGCGAGGCGCTCCACGCGCGCGGGGTGACCGTCGAGGCCGGCAGCGGCCTGCCGGGTGCCGGCCACATCCTGCTGCTGACCGCACAGGGCGAGGAGACGTACGACCTGGTGCGCGACGTCGTCGCCGACCTGGGCCTCGGCCTGGTGCGCATGGAGCAGCGACGGCACCACATCGCGGAGGTCTTCACGAGCGAGGAAGAGCAGCGGAAGGAGGCGGTCGGCCATGGCAGTTGAGCAGCCCATGCGGACACCTGTCGCACCGCAGGGTGACCAGACCCGCATCCACAACATCGGCTACCGCAACTACGACGGCTCCCGTCTTGGTCGTTCCTACGCCACCCGTTCGCTCTACTCGCAGTCGCTGCGCGGCGCCTACGGCCTCGGTCGCTCGATCAAGTCCAAGGTGCTGCCGATGCTGCTGTTCGTGGTGATGTGCGTGCCGGCAGCCATCATGGTCGCCGTCGCGGTCGCCACGAAGGCGAAGGACCTGCCCGTCGACTACACGCGCTACGCGATCATCATGCAGGCCGTCATCAGCCTGTACGTCGCCTCGCAGGCTCCCCAGTCCGTCTCGCGCGACCTTCGCTTCAAGACCGTGCCGCTGTACTTCTCGCGGCCGATCGAGACCGCCGACTACGTGCGCGCGAAGTACGCGGCGCTGGCCTCCGCGCTGTTCATCCTCACCGGTGCCCCGCTGATCGTGCTCTACGTCGGCGCGCTGCTGGCGAAGCTCGACTTCGCCCACCAGACCGAGGGATTCGCCCAGGGACTCGTCTCCGTGACACTGCTCTCGCTGCTCTTCGCCGGGATCGGCCTGGTCATCGCCTCGGTCACCCCCCGGCGCGGCTTCGGCATCGCGGCCGTCATCGCCGTCATGACGATCTCCTACGGCGCGGTCTCCACGCTCCAGGCCATCGCCGAGAACCAGAACAGCACGAACGCCATCCCCTGGATCGGCCTCTTCTCGCCCGTCACGCTGATCGACGGACTCCAGTCCGCGTTCCTCGGCGCGACCTCGGCGTTCCCCGGCGGGATCGGTCCCACGAAGGGCGAGGGCGTGGTCTACGTGCTCGTCGTCCTCGGCCTCGTCGCCGCGAGCTACGGCCTCCTCGTGCGCCGCTACAAGAAGGTGGGCCTGTGACCACGCTCAGCATCGACCACGTCTCCCGCTGGTTCGGCAACGTGGTCGCCGTCAACGACATCACCATGACCATCGGCCCCGGCGTCACGGGCCTGCTCGGCCCCAACGGCGCGGGGAAGTCCACGCTCATCAACATGATGGGCGGCTTCCTGGCCCCCTCCACCGGCTCGGTGACCCTGGACGGGCAGCCGGTGTGGCGCAACGAGTCGATCTACCAGCACATCGGCATCGTCCCCGAGCGCGAGGCGATGTACGACTTCCTCACCGGCCGCGAATTCGTCGTCGCCAACGCCGAGTTGCACGGCCTGGGCGCGAAGGCGGCCCAGAAGGCCCTCGCGACGGTCGAGATGGAGTACGCGCAGGACCGCAAGATCGCGACGTACTCCAAGGGCATGCGCCAGCGCGTGAAGATGGCGTCCGCGCTGGTCCACGACCCCTCCCTGCTGCTGCTCGACGAGCCCTTCAACGGCATGGACCCGCGCCAGCGCATGCAGCTCATGGAGCTGCTGCGGCGCATGGGCGACGAGGGCCGCACGGTGCTGTTCTCGTCCCACATCCTCGAAGAGGTCGAGCAGCTCGCCTGGCACATCGAGGTCGTCGTCGCCGGGCGGCACGCGGCCAGCGGCGACTTCCGCAAGATCCGCCGCCTGATGACCGACCGCCCGCACCGCTACCTGGTGCGCTCCAGCGACGACCGCGCCCTCGCGGCCGCGCTGATCGCCGACCCGTCGACCTCCGGCATCGAGGTCGACCACGCCGAGGGAGCGCTGCGCATCCAGGCCGTCGACTTCGGCCGCTTCACGGCCCTGCTGCCCCGGGTCGCCCGCGACCACGGCATCCGGCTGCTCACGGTCTCGCCGTCCGACGAGTCCCTCGAGTCCGTCTTCTCGTACCTGGTCGCGGCGTAGGAGGCCGAAGATGTACGACCCCACAGTCGCCCGGCTCACCTACCGAGCCCTGCTCGGCCGCCGCCGGGCCCTCATCCTGGGCGCCCTGCCCCTCTTGCTGATCGTGATCTCCGTGGTCGTCCGCGGCCTCGCCGGCGCCGACGACCAGACGGCCGCCGACCTGCTCGGCGGGCTCGGGCTCGCCACGATGGTGCCGATCATCGGCGTCATCGCGGGCACGGGCGCGATCGGCCCGGAGATCGACGACGGCTCCGTCGTCTACCTGCTGTCCAAGCCGTTGAAGCGCCCGACGATCATCTTCACCAAGCTGATCGTGGCGATCGCCGTGACGATGGTGTTCTCGGCCCTGCCGACGCTCATCGCGGGCTTCATCCTCAACGGCAACGGTCAGCAGATCGCCGTCGCCTACACGGTGGCCGCACTGGTCGCGTCGATCGCTTATGCGGCGATGTTCCTGCTGCTCGGCACGGTGTCCCGGCACGCGGTGGTCTTCGGGCTCGTCTACGCCCTCGTCTGGGAGGCCCTGTTCGGCTCCCTGGTGTCCGGCGCGCGCACCCTCAGCGTCCAGCAGTGGTCGCTCGCCGTGGCCCACAAGGTGGCCGGCGGGGACCTGGTGACCTCGGACGTCGGACTGCCCACGGCGACGGTGCTGCTGGTCGTGGTCACCGTGCTCGCCACCTGGTACGCCGGCCAGAAGCTGCGGACGCTGACCCTCGCCGGTGAGGAGTGACGGGCCCCGGTCCTGACGCGGGCTTCACCTCGGTCCGGGCACACTGGGCAAACCGGATGTACGGCTAGGAGGCCGCAGATGGCAGAGGAGACGCCGCAGCACGACGCCCTCGGGCGGGCCGACGGCGACGTCTGGGACGAGCTGGTCCTGGACGAGAGCTTCGTACGGGCCGCCGGAACCTCCGAGCCGTCCGCCCGGGCCCGGATGCTCGCCGCCCGCTGGCGTGCCGAGGAGCCGGAGCCGCAGCCGTGGCGGTCCGACGAGCCACCGGCGGGCTGGTTCTTCAGCAAGGCGCGTCGGCGCAGGTGGCGGCGCCGGCTGGACGGTCGCTGACAGGACGGTCCGCGGTTAATTCAGTGGCGCCCAACTCGGCGGCGGGGCACAGTGGTTGTGCCCCTTCCGCCGGGAGTGTCCCGGCGTCACGATCTGGGAGTGGAGGTGGGCGATGTCCATGCACGGCAGTACGCCCAGCTCCCGACAGGGCAGTCCGAGGCCGGCTCCGGAGTAGCCATTACCTCTCCGTGAAGCCACGGGTACTGCCCGGGGCGGCCGCTTCGAGCACGCGATATCGCTC
Source organism: Streptomyces sp. NPDC020362 (assembly GCF_040642095.1). Lineage (NCBI taxonomy): Bacteria > Bacillati > Actinomycetota > Actinomycetes > Kitasatosporales > Streptomycetaceae > Streptomyces > Streptomyces sp. NPDC020362. The sequence continues at coordinate 64,953 of NZ_JBFAET010000010.1, read as the reverse complement.
TCGCGTGGGCCGCCCACCCGGAGGATTGGCCGAGTGGTAAGGCACCGGCTTGCTAAGCCGTGGTCGGGGGCGACCCCGCGCACGTTCGATCCGTGCATCCTCCGCAAGACGTTGCCACTTCGTCCTGGCCGTCAGGGCCTGGGGCCCGTCAGATCGATACCCGGCGCTGCAGGCCGTGCCCACCCTCCCCCACTCTCGGCTTCGCTCGAGCGGGGGGACCCCCATCGCCCTGCGGAACGACTGCCCACGGCGGTGGCGATACGTGGCCGACCCCGGGGGCAGCAGTAGCGGCAGGCACAGCAGTGCGCGGCCGATCCTGGGCGCAGCGGTAGTGGCAGGCGCAGCAGTGCGCGGCTGTCCACGGGGGGCAACGGTAGTGGTGCGCGGCTGTCCACGGGGGGCAGCGGTAGTGGTGCGTGGCTGTCCACGGGCAGCGGTGGCCGGTCGTGGTACGTGGCTTTTCGCGGCGCCGGCAGTGGATGGCTGCCCACGGCGGTCACAGCGCCCTGAAGGGGCGCGGGGAACTGCGCGAGCAACCACGGCGGACCCGCACCCGGGATGGACCGTTCGCCCGAGCGGCGCAGGTCCTGCACCGAGCCGCACCGGGGACGAGCACGCGGCCGAGCGGCGCCGCCCCTACGGCAGGAGGCGTTCCAGGGCCACCGCGACGCCGTCCTCCTCGTTCGAGGCGGTCACCTCGTCCGCCACCGCCCGCAGTTCCTCGTGGGCGTTGGCCATGGCCACCCCGCGGGCGGCCCAGGCGAACATCGCGATGTCGTTCGGCATGTCGCCGAAGGCGATCGTGTCGGCCGCCTTCAGGCCCAGGCGGCGGCCCGCGAGGGACAGGCCCGTGGCCTTGGACAGGCCGAGCGGCAGCAGCTCCACTATGCCCTCGCCCGCCAAGGCGACGGTGACGAAGCCCCCGGCCGCCCGGCGGGCCGCCTCCACCAGCTCGTCGTCGCCCAGCGTCGGGTGCTGGATGTAGATCTTGTTCAGCGGGGCGGCCCAGAGGTCGGACGCGTCCGTGAGGGGGATCGCGGGGAGCGTGCCGGTGACCGCGTACCCCGGCCCGACCAGCACCTCGCCGTCCAGGCCGTCGCGGCTCGCCGCGAGGTGCAGCGGCCCCACCTCGGCCTCGATCTTGGCCAGGGCGACGCCCGCCAGCTGCCGGTCCAGGGTCACGGACGTCAGCAGGCGGTGCTGCCCGGCGTCGTACACCTGTGCCCCCTGGCCGCAGACGGCGAGACCCTCGTAGCCGAGGTCGTCGAGGATGTGCCGGGTCCAGGGGACCGCGCGGCCGGTGACGACGATGTGCGCGGCGCCCGCCGCGGTGGCCGCGGCGAGCGCCTCACGGGTGCGCTGCGAGACCGACTCGTCGGAGCGCAGGAGCGTTCCGTCGAGGTCGGTGGCGATGAGGCGGAAGGGGAATCCGGCGCTCACTTGGCGACCGGCTCCAGGACCTCCCGGCCGCCGAGGTACGGGCGCAGCACCTTGGGCACGTACACGGAGCCGTCGGCCTGCTGGTGGTTCTCCAGGATCGCCACGATCGTGCGCGGTACGGCGCACAGGGTGCCGTTGAGCGTGGCCAGCGGGCGGACCTGCTTGCCCTCCCGGACACGGATCGACAGACGGCGGGACTGGAACTCGGTGCAGTCCGAGGTCGAGGTCAGCTCGCGGTACTTGCCCTGGGTCGGGACCCAGGCCTCGCAGTCGTACTTGCGCGAGGCAGAGGCGCCGAGGTCGGCGGAGGCGACGTCGATGACGCGGAACGGCAGCTCCAGCGAGGTCAGCCACTGCTTCTCCCACTCCAGCAGGCGCTTGTGCTCCTCCTGCGAGTCCTCGGGAGTGACGTACGAGAACATCTCGACCTTGTCGAACTGGTGCACGCGGAAGATGCCTCGCGTGTCCTTGCCGTGCGAGCCGGCCTCGCGGCGGAAGCACGGGGAGAAGCCCGCGTAGCGCAGCGGCAGCTTGTCGGCGTCGATGATCTCGTCCATGTGGTACGCCGCCAGCGGGACCTCGGACGTGCCGACCAGGTAGAGGTCGTCCTTGTCGAGGTGGTAGACGTCCTGGGCGGCCTGGCCGAGGAAGCCGGTGCCGGCCATGGACTGCGGGCGGACCAGCGCAGGGGTGAGCATCGGCGTGAAGCCGGCCGCGGTGGCCTGGGCGATCGCCGCGTTCACCAGGGCCAGCTCCAGCAGGGCGCCGACGCCGGTGAGGAAGTAGAAACGGGAGCCGGAGACCTTGGCGCCGCGCTCGACGTCGATGGCGCCGAGGAGCTGGCCCAGCTCCAGGTGGTCCTTGGGCTCGAAGCCCTCGGCACCGAAGTCCCGGATGGTGCCGTGCGTCTCCAGCGTGACGAAGTCCTCCTCGCCGCCGACGGGCACGTCGGGGTGGACGAGGTTGCCGAGCCGCTGGAGCAGCTCCTGGGTCTCCGTATCGGCGGCGTCGCGCTCGGCGTCGGCGGTCTTGACGTCAGCCTTCAGCTGCTCGGCGCGCTTGAGGAGCTCGGCCTTCTCGTCACCGCTGGCCTTGGGGATCAGCTTGCCGAGCTGCTTCTGCTCGGCGCGCAGTTCGTCGAAGCGGACGCCGGAGGACCTGCGCCGCTCGTCGGCAGACAGGAGGGAGTCGACGAGCGCGACGTCCTCTCCACGGGCGCGCTGGGACGCGCGCACACGGTCGGGGTCCTCACGGAGCAGGCGAAGGTCAATCACGTGGCCAAGGCTACCGGTGCGAGCTCGCAGGCCACGACTCACTATTGCGGCTCATGCCTTACGTGCCGTTATGGGGTAATTGCGCAGAGTGTCGGTGTCGGTCAATAAAACCCGTCTCATTCCCTGGAACGTAGCAGCAGGTGAACGGTGGGTTGACTGGATTCCCTTGTGGAGAACGGCACTTGGGGGCGCCGTTGTCCACAGGAATCCACACCCCGGGGAAAGTTATCCACAGGCTGTGCGGAAAGTCTGTGGACTTCGGAATGGATCACTCCGGAACTGTCGGCCGGACTGAAGAATTCCCCGTCCAAACAGCGACGACACCCACTTTCGGGTGGAATGAGGTCGCTCCAAAAGATGAATCAAAGGAAACGAGTGGACGAAGGGTGACTTGCGGGACGGCAGCCCCAACAAGGACTTCCAGGGCGATTTGTCGACTGGGTCGCCCGCCTCTGTCGACTTGTCCCCAGGTCGAGAAGCGGACCTGTGGATAACTTCTGTGGATAACGAAGATATGCAGGTAGGACTGGCTCGGAGCAGTCTACGACCTGGCTAGAACCGGCCGTCCTGGCAGCGCGCCACCCAGTCGGCCGCCGCCACGAACTCCTCGTCCGAGGTCCCCGTCAGGGTGGGCCGGGCCTCGCCCGGCTGGATGTCGGCGCGCGGATAGGACCCGAGGAAGCGCACCTGGAGACAGATCCGCTTCAGCCCCATCAGTGTCTCGGCCACCCGCCGGTCGGAGATATGGCCCTCGGCGTCGATGCAGAAGCAGTAGTTGCCGATGCCCGCGCCGGTCGGCCGGGACTGCAGCAGCATGAGGTTGATGCCCCGGGTGGCGAACTCGCCGAGCAGATCGCGCAGGGCGCCGGGGTGGTCGTCCCGCTGCCACAGCACCACCGAGGTCTTGTCGGCGCCGGTCGGCGCGGCGGGCCGGGCGGGGCGCCCGACCAGCACGAACCGGGTCTGTGCGTTCTCCGCGTCGTGGATCCCGGTCTCCAGGGCCCGAAGGCCGTACCGGGCGGCGGCGAACTCGCCCGCGAAAGCGGCGTCGTACTGGCCCTCCTGGACCAGCCGAGCGGCGTCGGCATTCGAGGCGGCCGACTCCCAGTGGGCGTCAGGGAGGTTCTTCTTCAGCCAGTTGCGGACCTGCGGCTGGGCGGCCGGATGCGCGGAGACCGTCTTGACGTCGGACAGCTCGGTGCCCGGCCGGACCAGCAGCGCGAAGGTGATCGACAGCAGCACCTCGCGGTAGATCATCAGCGGCGCGCCCGCGACCAGCTCGTCCAGGGTGGTGGTGATGCCACCCTCGACGGAGTTCTCGATGGGCACGAAGGCGGCTTCGGCCTCGCCGTTGCGTACCGCGTCCAGCGCGGACTGCACCGACACGTAGGGGATCAGCTCCCGGGTGGCCGCCTCGGGAAGCGTGCGCAGGGCGACTTCGGTGAAGGTGCCTTCGGGACCGAGATACGCATAGCTCGCTGGCATGTCCCTCACCCTAATGGCCGCGATGACGCGCGTCGCTCGCGTCTCACGGACGCCACCCGACCGGGTGGTTTCAAACGCGGAATCACCCTTCCAGCAGCCGCTGGCCCACGTACTCTCCCGTGGCCGCGCCGCCGGGCACCGCGAACAGCCCGCTCGACTCGTGCCGGATGTACTTCGACAGCGCGTCCCCGCGGTCGAGCTTGCGCTGCACGGGGACGAAGCCGCGCAGCGGGTCCGCCTGCCAGCAGACGAACAGCAGACCGGCGTCCGGCGTCCCGGCCGCGTCGATGCCGTCGTGGTAGGAGAACGGGCGCCGCAGCATGGCCGCGCCGCCGTTCCGGTCGGGCCGGGTGATCCGGGCGTGCGCATTGACCGGTACGACGTACTCGCCCTTGGCGTCGGCCTTCTCCAGGTCCATCGGGGTCGTCTCGGAGCCTCCGGACAATGGCGCCCCGTCGGCCTTGCGGCGCCCGATGACTGCTTCCTGGGCCGTCAGCGACAGCTTCTCCCAGTCGTCCAGCAGCATGCGGATGCGGCGTACGACGGCGTACGAGCCGTTCGCCATCCACGCGGGGCCGCCCGAGGCGGGCACGAAGATCCGCTGGTCGAAGTCGGTGTCGGCCGGCTTCGGATTGCGGGTGCCGTCCAGCTGTCCCATGAGATTGCGGGCCGTCATCGGGTGGGCGGTGGCACCCGGGGCGCGGTTGAAACCGTTCATCTGCCAGCGGACGCGGGCCGCGCCGCCCGCGTCCTTCTGGATCGCGCGCAGGGCGTGGAAGGCGACCAGGGCGTCGTCGGCGCCGATCTGGACCCACAGGTCGCCGTCGCTGCGGGTCTTGTCGAGGTGGTCGGAGGAGAAGTCGGGCAGCGGATCGAGGGCGCCCGGCCGCTGCTTCTCCAGGCCGGTCCTCCCGAAGAAGCTGTGGCCGAACCCGAAGGTGATCGTCAGCGAGGACGGGCCCGCGTCCCGGGCCACGTCGGTGTCGTCGTGCGGGGCGGCCTCGCCCGCCATCAGCCGCTCGGCCGTCGACGACCAGCGGCGCAGCAGGGCTGCCGCCTCCTTGCGGCCCGCGCCCGCCGCCAGGTCGAAGGCGACCAGGTGGCCGCGGGCCTGCAGACCCTCGGTGATGCCGGGCTGATGTTTCCCGTGAAACATCGCCCGGGCGGAGCCCACCGAGGTCAGCGGGGTGGCCCGGGCGGGTGCCGACGCGTAGCCCACGGCCCCGCCGGCCGCGCCGAGTACGAGCCCGGTGGCGCCGGCGGTTCCGAGCAGCGCACGCCGGGAGACGCCCCGGACACTGCCGGAAGCGGGCTCCCGCACCGGGGAGTCGGACGTCCGGGCCTGGGGGATGGACTGGTCGGGCATGGTGGGGTTCAGCCGATCTGCGCGTTCTTGGAGACGGTCGTCTGGTCGATGTCGGAGGTCCGCACGGTCACGGCGATCTTCCAGTCGCCGGCCATGGGGATCTGCACGCTGCTCGCCGACCAGTGGCCGGTGGTGATGTGGTCGGGGGTCACGGGAAGCGGTCCGATCTTCTTCTCCGTGAGGGTGAAGGCGACCTTCACCTCGGGGACGTCGAAGGCGCGTCCGTTGGGCCGCTGCACGTAGACGTGCATCTCGTTGCCGCCCACGCGCGCGGGGTCGAGGTCGATCCGGACGAGGCCCTTGCCGTCGGTGCCGCCGGTGTCGAAGGGCATGTCCAGGGTCAGCGCGCCGGACGAGGACGACGAGGCCGAGGAGGAGCTGGCGGACGAGGAGGTCGCGGCTCTGGCCTCCTGCTCGGTGCGGCCCGGCTCGGTCTGGGTCAGCCAGGTGGTCACGGCGAGCAGCACGAGCGCGACGCCCGCCTCGGCGAGCACCGAGCGGCGCAGGCCGAAGCGGTTCGGGTCGGCGTCCCGCAGCTGCTTCTGCCGGGCGGCGTCCACCGCGGCCCGCTGCCGGGCGAGCTGGGCGGCCCGCTTGCCGTCACCGGAGGCGGGCCCCTTGGCGGCGCCGGCGTCCTTGGCGGCCTTCGCCGCGGAGACGTGCTCCTTCTCGCGCTGCTTCGCCTTCTTGGTGTCGGCGGCCGTGTTCGTGATGTCCACGAGTCGTCCGGTCCAGCGCCGGGAGATCCACGCGATGCCCACCAGTAGTGCCACCAGCCCGATCTTGACCAGCAGCAGCCTGCCGTACTCGGTCCCGGTGAACGCCGACCAGGAGCCGAGCTGGCGCCAGGACTGGTAGGTGCCGGTGGCGACCAGGGCGAGGACGGAGCCGAACGCGATGCGGGAGAACCGCTGGACGGCGGCGGCCTCGATCGGAGCGTTCGCGGGTGCCCGGTACAGAGCGACGAGCAGGGCGGTGAGGCCGCCCAGCCAGGTGGCGACGGCCAGCAGATGGACCACGTCGACGGGCATGGCGATGCCCGGCTGGAGCCCGGTGGAGGCGTGCTCGGCCATGGCCCAGCTCGCCGCGAGGCCCGCGGCCACGACCACTCCGCCGATCGAGAGCCCGAAGGTCAGATCGCTCTTCTCCTCGGCCTCCTCGCGCCGGTTGTAGGCGCCGAAGAGGACGGCGATGAACAGCGCGGCGGCGGCGAGCAGCAGCAGCCGGGAGACCAGCGCGGCGCCGGTCTTGGTCTGCAGCACCTGGCCGAGCAGGTTCAGGTCGAAGATGTCGCCGACCTTGCCCGAACTCGTGTAGGAGCCGCGCAGGAGCAGCAGCCACAGGGTGGCCGCGGTGAGCGCGAGCCAGCCGCCCACCACGAGCCGCTGCATGGCCCGGACGCCGGAGCCGCGCCGCCAGCAGGCCAGCACGAAGGCGGCGCCGCCCGCCAGCACGATGAACCCGCCGTAGGAGACGTACCGTCCGATCGCGTAGAGCCAGCCGACGACGCCGCCGCCCGCCGCGGTGCCGACGCCGGAGACGACGGTCTGCGAGGGTGCCCCGATGGAGAAGGTGTAGGCGCCGGAGACGGGGTGGCTGTCCGCCGAGACGACCTGGTAGGCGACCGTGTAGGTGCCCTTGGCGAGGCCGCTCCTGAGCCGCACGGCGTACGTCGTCCCGCTGACGTTGGCGGGCGAGCCGACCTCGACCTTCTTGCCCTTGGGGTCGAGGACCTGCAGCGAGTCGTCGTTCATCGCCACCTTCTCGGAGAAGGTGAGCGACACCTGGGTCGGCGCCTTGTCGACCACCACCCCCTGGGCGGGGTCGCTGCCGGTGAGCGCGGCGTGCGCGGACGCCGGTCCGGCGCCCGCGAGCAGCGCGCCGGTGACGGCGAGGAGCAGCAGCACCAGGGTCCGCAGGCGGGGGGTGATGGTCCGGGTCAAGGTGGTCCCTCCCTCAGTGTCCGGTCGACGGGTTGTACGTGGCGGACTTCACCGGTATCTCGACGGTGAGGGGCCCGGACTTGGCAAAGGTGAGCTTCAGGGTGACCTTCTGGCCCTGTTCGGGCTTGCGCTTCAGCTTCTCGAACATCAGATGGTTGCCACCGCTTTTGAACACCAGTTGACCATGGGCCGGGACGGCGAAGGAGGTCTTCTCCTCCATGGCCCCGCCGACGGTGCTGTGCATGGTGACCTGCCCGGCTATGTCGCTGCTGACCGAGGTCAGCTCGTCCTTCGCGCCGCTCCTGTTGGCGATGGTCAGGAACCCGGCGGCCATGTCGGCGGAGACCGGCTGGGGCATGTAGGACGCGCTCACGGACAGCTCGGCCCTCGAGGCGTCCGAGGAGCCGGAGGAGCCCGGTGAGCCGGAGGAGCCGGAACCGCAGCCCGCGAGGGCCGTCGCGGCGGCGAGCGCGGTCATGGGCAGGACGGCACGCCGCACGGCACGGCTCGCCCGCCTCACGGCTTGGCTCCCTTCACGAGCTTCGGCAGGTCCTTCGTGTAGTCGTCGACCGTCGCGTCCTCGCCGTACAGGACGTACCCGCCGTCGGTCTTCGGCGAGAAGGCGATGACCTGGGTGCCGTGCACCGAGACGGTCTTGCCGTTCTTGTCCTTCGTCGTCGGCTCGATGGAGATGCCCAGGGAGCGGGCGCCGGCCTGGATGGTGGAGAAGTCGCCGGTCAGACCGATGAACTGCGGATCGATGCCCTTGAGCCACTTGCCCAGTTCGGCGGGGGTGTCGCGGGCGGGGTCGGTGGTGACGAACACGACCCTGAGGTTGTCCTGCTCGGCCTTGGGCAGCGCCTTCTTGGCGACGGCGATGTTGCTCATCGTCGTGGGGCAGATGTCCGGGCAGTGCGTGTAGCCGAAGTAGACCAGGGTCGGGTGGCCCTTGGTCTCGGCGCGCAGGTCGTACTTCTTGCCGTGCGTGTCGGTGAGGACCAGGTCCGGCTTCTCGAACGGCTGGTCGAGGATGGTCGCGGCCTTGCCCGAGTCGGTCTCCTCGGAGACCACGGCTACGGGCGACTTGCCGTCGTTGCCGCTGCCGCAGGCGGAGAGGGTCAGGGTGGCGGCGGCGAGCAGCGTGGCCGCGGCGAACGTCTTCTTGCGCATAGAGAAATGTCCCAGATGTGAGAACTCCGGCGCGCACCGGGGTCGTACGACAGCGTCGCACGACCCCTGGTGTGCGTGCGGAACGGTGGGTCAGGCGGTCCGGCGGCGGCCGGCGAGGACGCCGTAGGCCACACCCGCGGCGCCGACGACGATGCCGACCGCGCCGAGCACGCGCGCGGTGGTGTCGCTGCCGCCCTTCGAATCCTCGGCGGCGGTCGTCTTCCCGGTCTTGCCGTCGCCCTTGTCGGAGGCGTCCTCGGCCGCGGAGCCGCCGTGGTGGTCGCCGGTGGCGGCGGACAACTCCAGCACCGGGGCCGGGTTCTCGGGCTCGCCCTGGCCTTCCTGCGGCACCTCGATCCAGCGCACGACCTCCTTGTCGGAGTACGTCTGGATCGCCTTGAAGACGAGCTGGTCGGTGTTCTCGGGCAGCGCGCCGACGGAGAGCGGGAACTTCTGGAAGTAGCCGGGCTCGATGCCCTTGCCGTCGGCGGTCCAGGTGACCTTGGTGACGGCCTCGTCGATCTTCTCGCCGTGCATCGTCAGGGGCTTGTCCAGCTTGGACTTGGTGACCTGCACGTTCCAGCCCGGGATCGGCTGGGGCATGACCGAGGCCAGCGGGTGGTCGGCCGGGAGGTTCACCTCGAGCTTGGTGGTCGAGGCGTTGTCGCGCTCGTTGGGGACCTTGAAGTCGACGACCGCGTAGCCGCCCTTGGCCGCCGGGGTCTCGGGCTGCACGGTGACGTGCGCGAAGGCGGGGGCGGACAGGGCGAGGACGGCCGAGCCCGCGACGGCGGTGGCGGCGGCGATGCGAGAAGCCTTCATGGCAGGGAGCACTCCACTCCGAGTGAGTTCCGGTGGTGATCAGGAGTACGCGTGCGCGCGGCGGGACCACTGGTGATCCCGCTGGTCGATGTGCGCACGCGCGCGTGCCGCGCGACGGCGGCCCCTCCCGTCCGGTTGTCCGTTTCCGGCTCCGGCGGAGTGCGGTCGCCTCGCGTCAGGCGGCGAGGAGGAACGCGGCGGCGGGCGGGCCGCGCCGGATCACCGTGTGCTGGAGTGCGGTGGCGTGCGGGGCGGGCGCCTCGTCCCGGGCAGTACGACGGCCGCGCGGGCAGGGCTCGGCCGTGGGCAGCAGTCCGGCGCACAGGGCGTGCGCCAGCGCGAGCGCCGCGCGCAGGGATCGTACGAGCGCCCCCTCCGCGACCCCATGCGCCGATAGCTCGATCAGCCGCAGCACGGCCAGATCGCCACGGCGCAGCAGCCAGCCGGCGGCGAGGGCCGCGAGGACGTGCCCGAGCAGCATCGGCAGGGAAGGCAGCAGCGACGCCGGGGAGCCGGTGGCGTCGGCCATGTGGGGCATGGCGGGCATGGTGCCCGCGGTCCGCCCCGAGGAGCCGATGAGGTGCGCGTCGAGCAGCAGCCGGTAGGCGTGCCCGGGGGTGAGCGCCGACGGGCTGGACCCGCACAGGAGCCGTGCGGCCCGCTCGACGAGCGCGCCGCTGCTCTGCGACCCGTCCGCCGGGCCCATCGGCATCGTGGCGGCGGCCCCGTGCTGACCCAGCCCGAACAGCGTGTGCAGCACGGTCTGGCCGAGCGCGAGGAGCGCGGCGATGCCCGGCAGCGAGCGCTGCCGACCCGTGAGCGGTGCCACGAGCAGCAGGGAGCCCAGGAAGCCCGCGCCGAGCGTCCACAGGGGCACGCGCGCGCAGGAGGCCAGGGTGTGCCCGGCCGCGGCCAGCACGACGCAGGCCGCGGCGAACACCGCGGCCCGCAGCATCCGGAGGCCGGCTCCGGGGCGCGTCGTGCGCGGGCGTGGGGCAGTCATGGCGGGCTCATCATCGCACTGGCCCTACCCGAGCCCTGCGGCAGGCCACGCGATTCCGCCACGGCAAGGAAGATCGCCGCTGCCGCCGAAAGATCGCCGTAACGCCTGGAAGATCAGCCTCCGCTCGAAATTCATGCCCTCATACACCGATTCCTCCCGGGGCGCATCGCCTGAATGGGCGGAGTCACGTCAAGGGTGTGCTTACGGTCGCGTTCGGGCGGCAATAGGTATCGGTATGTCGAGCCGCGGCCAGGAGGCTGGAGCATGAGCATCTGGTGGTCACTCCATCTGCGCCGCGAGGCCGCGAGCGTCCCGCTCGCCCGGCGGCTGCTGATCGGCACGATGGAGACGGCGGGCGTCGACCCGGACGTCTCGTTCGACCTGTCCGTCGCGCTCAGCGAGGCCTGCGCGAACGCCGTCGAGCACGGCGGTGGCACCGCGCTCGGAGACTGCTCGGAGGCCTACCGGGTGACCGCGTATCTGGACGGTGAGAAGTGCCGGATCGAGGTGGCCGATGCCGGGCCCGGATTCATCCGGACGCAGGACATCCGGCCCGCCCGTACGGACGCCGAGCACGGCCGCGGGCTCTGTCTGATCAGAGAACTCGCCGACCACGTCCACATCGGTGCCAAACCGGGCCGGGGCGGGACGGTGGTGAGCTTCGACAAGATTCTCAAGTGGAAGAAAGATCCTTCTCTGCTTACGGCATGACGGTCCCCTTGATGAGCCCGCGCGGTTAAAGTGCGCCCATGCTCACCGACCGCAGAACCATCGGAGACGAGGAAATAGCGGGCGGCGTGATCCTGCGCCCGCTCGCATCGGGCGACGCTTTCGCGCTCGCCTCCGCCTATACGGAGAACCGAAAACACCTCGAACCGTGGGAGCCGGTCAGGCCGGATTCCTTCTTCACCGCCGAAGGACAGGCGGAGCGCATCGAGGGGCTGCTGCGGCAGTCCGCCGAAGGTGGCGTGGTGCCGTGGGTGTTCGAGGCTCCGGACGGACGAATCGTGGGGGCGATCACCCTGTCCGGGATTTCCCACGGCCCTTTCTGCAGTTCCTACCTCGGCTACTGGGTCGCCGCCGACCAGCAGAACAGGGGGCTGGCCAGCGCCGCGGTGCAGCAGGTCTGCCGTATCGCCCGGGACCGGTTGGGACTGCACCGGATCGAGGCGTCGACGCTGACCGAGAACACCGGTTCACAGCGGGTTCTTCAGAAATCCGGTTTCGAACCGATCGGGCTTGCCCCGAATTATCTGCACATCAACGGGAAGTGGCGGGACTGTCGGCTCTTCCAGCGGGTACTGCACGACCACGCCCCGGTGATGTGAGCCCGCCTTTCCCGCCTTCCTCTTTGCAGCTTCGGCCGCACAACGCTTTGCCGGGTCATGCCCCTCGGACCGAAGCCGCGTTCCGTGTTTCCCCGCCATGCCGGTAAACACGGAAAACAGCTCGACCACTGAGCGCCGGGCCCCGCGGGTCTGCTCGCGGGGACTCCGCTCCCGGACACGTTGCCGCTCAGCCCACCGGCGCCGGCTTCGGCTCCGCCGCCGGTTCCCACGCCGGCTTCTGCTCCCGCACCGCCTTCGCCTTCGGCTCGGTGACCGTCTGCCGCGGGCGGCCGGCGGCCCGGCGTGCCGCCGGCCCCATCGCGCAGGCCGCCAGCGGCATCAGCGCGCCCAGCAGGAGCCAGCCCGGTGTGCCCCAGCCGAGCAGCAGCGAGGTCACCACCAGCGGCCCGAGCGTGCGGGCCACCGTCACGCCCGTGCCGAAGAAGCCCTGGTACTCGCCCATCCGGTCGGCGGGGGCCAGGTCGAAGGACAACTGCCACGAGCCCGCCGACTGCTGCATCTCCGCGACGACCTGCAGCAGCGCGCCGGCCACCAGGAGCAGAGCTGCGGGCCACGCGGACCGGCCCGCCGACAGTGCGAACACGGCGCAGGACGCGAGCATCACGACCCCGGACCGGCGCAGCACGCGTACGGCCGTCGAGAGGCCGGTGACGGCCCGGGCCGCCCGCACCTGGAACAGCATGACGACCCCGGTGTTGAGGACGAACAGTGCGGAGGCCAGCCAGGCCGGCGCCTCCGTCCGCTCCGTGATCCACAGCGGCAGGGCGAGGCTGAGCAGCGGCATCCGCAGCAGGAGCACGGCGTTGAGCAGCGCGACGAGCGCGTACGGCCGGTCGCGCAGCACGGCGAACCGCTGCTCGCGCCGCTCGTCGGCGGCCGGACGCTCGCGCCCTTCCACGACGGCCGGACGCTCGCGCTGCTCCTCGACGGCCGCTGCGGGTTCGACCGCGGGTGCCACCGCCGGCAGCCGCAGCAGGATCAGGGCACACACCAGGAAGCACACCGCGTCCAGCGCGAACACCGCCCGGTACGCCGCCGCCGTCCCGGCGTTCAGCGCGAGCCCGCCTGCCGCGGCGCCGATCGCGAGTCCCCCGTTCAGCGTCGACTGCAGGCGCGCCAGCATGCCGGTCCGCTCCCCGGCCGGCACCAGCCCCGCCAGCAGCGCCTGGCGGGCGGCTGCCAGACCCGACTGCGCGCAGGCGTAGGCACAGGCGGCGAGGACGAACGGCACGAACCCCCGCACCAGGAGGAACGAGCCGACCGCCGACCCGGTTCCCAGCGCCAGCAGCACGGCCGTTCCGCGCGCACCGCGCCGGTCCGCGAGCCTCCCGAGCACCACCCCGACCAGCGAGCCCACCGCCCAGGCGAGCGTCAGTCCGAGGCCGACGCGCGCGGTGTCGAGACCGGCGACGCGCGTGAAGTACAGCGCCGAGGTGACGTAGAAGGCGCCGTCGCCAACGGAGTTGGCGAGCTGGGCGAGGGCCAGGAAGCGCTGCGGGCGAGTCTTCATACCGTTGACGGTAGGGGCCCGGTGGACCCTGGAGCAGACCCAATCGGACGCTGCTTCAGTGGCCCATTTTCAGGCGCCCAACACCTTGGCCAGCACTTCCAGCGCCTCCGGGTACGCCCGCTCCCGCGGGGTGCCGTAGCCGACGACCAGGCCCTGCGGCCGGCCCTCGCCGGGCGTGCTCCAGTGGTCGCCGAGCGCGCCGAGCGCCAGCCCCTCCGCCTCGGCGCGGGCCAGGGCGTCGGCCTCGTCGGGCACGTCGATCAGCGCGTGCAGCCCGGCCGCGATGCCGCGTACGCGCTGCCGCGCCCCGAGCCGGTCCAGCAACTGGTCCCGGCGGCGCCGGTACCGCAGCCGGCACGCGCGTACGTGCCGGTCGTAGGCGTGACTGTCGATCAGCTCGGCGAGCGCCAGCTGGCCGATGGTCTCGGTGTGGTGGTCGCTGTGCAGCTTGGCGTCGGCGACCGCGTCGACCAGGTGCGGCGGCAGCACCATCCAGCCGAGCCGCAGCGCCGGGCCGAGCGTCTTGGAGGCGGTGCCCAGGTACGCCACCTGGCCCGGCGCCATGCCCTGCAGTGCGCCGACGGGCTGGCGGTCGTAGCGGAACTCGCCGTCGTAGTCGTCCTCGACGATGAGCCCGCCGCCCGCGCGTGCCCAGTCGGTGAGCGCGCGCCGCCGCTCGGGGTGCAGGGTGACGCCGGTCGGGTACTGGTGGGCCGGGGTGACCACCACGGCGGCCGCCTCGCCCAGCTCCCCGGCACGGACCCCGCGCTCGTCCACCCGCACCGGCAGCACGGTCCCGCCGTTGCGCCGCACCACCTCCCGGTGGAAGGGCAGCCCGGGGTCCTCCATGGCGAGCGGGGCGCCCTCCAGCACGCGTGTGAGGAGCGCGAGCCCCTGGACGTACCCGGAGGTGATCACGATCCGCTCCGGCGGCGCGAGCACCCCGCGCGCCCGCCCCAGGTACCCCGAGAGCGCGGTGCGCAGTTCGATGCGGCCGCGCGGGTCGCCGTAGTCGTACGCCAGGGAGGGCGCCGTCGCTATGGCGCGGCGCAGGGCGCGCAGCCAGGCCGCCGCGGGGAACGCGCCCACGTCGGGGCTGCCGGGCCGCAGGTCGAAACGCGGTGCACGCGTGCGTGCGTGAGCCTGCGGCGCCTCGGAGCCGACGGAGGGCAGCGGGGCGACCCGGGTGCCCGAGCCCTGCCGTGCCATCAGGTATCCCTCGGCGACCAGCTGGTCGTAGGCGGCCTTGGCCGTTCCCCGCGAGATGCCGAGTTCGGCGGCGAGCCGCCGGGTGGCCGGCAGCCGGGTGCCGGGCGCGAGCCGCCCGTCCCGCACGGCGCCCCGGAGCGCGCGCTCCAGCCCGACCCGGCGGCCGTCCGCCGCGTCGGGTTCGAGATGCAGGTCGACGCCGATTGCGGACCAGAAGTCGTTCACGTTCCCCCCACGTGAGACCCGCGCCCCCCACGGGGCAGCGTTCGACATGCGGCTCGGACGCGCGGGCGCGACCGGCCACGACGTACGTACACACGAAATGGCCGGGTACCCACCGGTACCCGGCCATTCAGTGTGACGTCAGCCCTTCAAAGATGCCATCCATTCCTCGACCGCGTCCGACTGCCGGGGCAGCCCGGCGCTCAGGTTCCGGTTGCCGTCCTCCGTGACGAGGATGTCGTCCTCGATGCGGACGCCGATGCCCCGGTACTCCTCGGGCACCGTCAGGTCGTCGGCCTGGAAGTACAGGCCCGGCTCGACGGTGAGCACCATGCCGGGCTCCAGCGTGCCGTCCACGTACGTCTCGGTGCGCGCGGCCGCGCAGTCGTGGACGTCCATGCCGAGCATGTGGCCGGTGCCGTGCAGGGTCCAGCGGCGCTGCAGGCCCAGCTCCAGGACCCGCTCGACCGGGCCCTCGACCAGGCCCCACTCGACGATCTTCTCGGTGAGCACCCGCTGGGCGGCGTCGTGGAAGTCGCGGTACTTGGCGCCCGGCCTGACGGCCGCGATACCGGCCTCCTGGGCCTCGTACACGGCGTCGTAGATCTTCTTCTGGATGTCGCTGTAGGTACCGTTGACGGGCAGCGTGCGCGTGACGTCCGCGGTGTACAGCGTGTGCGTCTCCACGCCCGCGTCGAGCAGGAGCAGATCGCCGGAGCGGACCGGGCCGTCGTTGCGCACCCAGTGCAGCGTGCAGGCGTGCGGGCCGGCCGCGCAGATGGAGCCGTAGCCGATGTCGTTGCCCTCCACGCGCGCGCGGAGGAAGAACGTGCCCTCGATGTAGCGCTCGCTGGTGGCCTCGGCCTTGTCGAGGACCTTCACGACGTCCTCGAAGCCGCGCACGGTGGAGTCGACGGCCTTCTGCAGCTCGCCGATCTCGAACTCGTCCTTGACCAGCCGCATCTCGGAGAGGCAGACGCGCAGCTCATCGTCGCGCTCGGCGGTGACCTTGTCGGTCAGGGCCGCCTCGATGCCGGCGTCGTAGCCGCGCACCACGCGGACCGGGCCGGTGGCCTCGCGCAGCCGGTCGGCCAGCTCGCGCACGTCCGATGCCGGGATGCCGTAGAGCGCCTCGGACTCGGTGAGGGAGTGGCGGCGGCCCACCCACAGTTCGCCCTGGCCGGAGAGCCAGAACTCGCCGTTCTCGCGGTCGGAGCGGGGCAGGAGGTAGATCGTCTCCTGGTGACCCTCGGTGGTCGGCTCCAGCACGAGGACGCCGTCCTCGGTCTGGTTGCCGGTGAGGTAGGCGTACTCGACGGAGGCGCGGAAGGCGTACTCCGTGTCGTTCGAGCGGGTCTTCAGGTTGCCCGCGGGGATGACGAGGCGCTCGCCGGGGAAGCGCGCGGAGAGTGCGGCGCGGCGGCGGGCGGTCTCGGCGGCCTGCGCGATCGGCTCCAGGCCACGCAGTTCCGTGTCGGCCCAGCCGGACTTCATGTTCTCGGCCAGCTCGTCGGAGACGCCCGGGTACAGGCCGTTCTTCCGCTGCTTGATGGGCTCCTCGGACTCGGCCTCCGGGCCGGCCGCGGTGGCGGCGGCATCGGAAAGAGCCGGGTTGAGCTCGTCGGACACGTGATCCTCCTCGGTACGGCAGGTGATCTCCCCCACGGCCCGCGACGCTCACGCTTGTGGCCGAGCGGGGGGACCTCCATCATCGTACGGTCGCACCGGGAGCGGTCCCGGGCCGGAAGACCTGTTATGGCCGCCCATGCCAGGCGGTGTGAGAGCGCTCTCACACGCTCTCAGTCGAAGCGGGCCGCCAGCAGCACCACGTCCTCCTCGCTGTCGGCCGCGTCCAGTCCGTCCGGCAGCACGGTGTGCAGTACGTGGTCGGCGACGGCACCGGGATCGTGACGCAGCGTGCGCGGGATGCTCGCGGCGGCCGCGTGCAGGCGGGCGAAGGCACGGTCCATCGGGTCGCCGGTACGGTGCAGCAGCCCGTCGGTGTAGAGCAGGACGGTCTCTCCCGCCTCCGCCTGGATCTCCACGCTGGGCGCCTCCCAGCAGGCGAGCATGCCGAGCGGCGCGGAGACGGAGGTCTCGGCGAACTCGGTGCGCCGCTCGCCGATCAGCAGCGGTGGACTGTGCCCGGCGCCGGCCAGGGTGACCTTGCGCAGGGCGGGTTCGCAGTAGGCGAACAGGGCGGTGGCCGAGCGGGCGGGCTCGGTCAGCCGCAGCAGCAGCTCCAGGTCGGACAGGACGGCGACCGGGTCCTCGCCCTCCATCACGGCGTAGGCCCGCAGGGAGGCGCGCAGCCGGCCCATGGCGGCCACCGCGCTGGGGCCGGAACCGGTGACCGAGCCGACCGAGAGGCCGAGGGCGGCGTCGGGCAGCGGCAGCGCGTCGTACCAGTCGCCGCCACCGCGCGGGCCGGTGCGGTGCCGGGCGGCGAGCTGGACGCCGGCCACGCGGGGCAGCCGGGAGGGGAGCAGTTCCTCGGCGATCGTCGCCACGCACGCGCGCGTGCGCTCGACCTCCAGCAGCCGTGCGAGGTGCTCGGCGGCGTGGCGGACGTACAGGCCGACGAGGTGGCGGCGGCGCTCCTCCGGTTCGGCGGGCTCGTCGTACAGCCACACGACGGCGCCGAGGCGGCCGGCGGACTCGGTGGACAGGGGGAGGGCGTAGCTGGCGGCGTAACCGAGGCGGGCGGCCACCTCGCGATGGCGGGGGTCGAGGCCGTCCTCGGCGAACAGGTCGGCGTGCACGATCTCGGCGCCCGCGCCGGTGTCGAGGAGGGCGCCGTGGAGCGAGCCGCGCGGCACGGTCTCGATGTGGCCGAGGTCGGCGCGGCCGAGGCCGAGGCCGATGGTGGTGCAGGGGCCGAGTCCGTCGCCGGGTTCCAGGACGACCAGGCCGCGACGGGCGCCGACGAGGGCGGATCCGGCGCGCAGCAGCTCCTGGAGGGCGGGTTCGAGGGCGTCCGTGCGGGACAGGCGTTCGGTGAGTTCGTGCAGGGTCGTGAGGTCCGAGACCCAGCCGGCCAGCCGGTCCTGGAGGAGGGTGCCGGGGGCGGGGCCGGTGGGGGCGGGCAGGGCGGGAGCGGCGTCCGGGGACGGGCCGGCGTCCGGGGTGGGGGGTGCGGGCGCGACAGTGTGTGCAGGCGTGGGGAGTGCCGGATCGATTCCAGCCACTTTCGGAGGGTGGGGGGCGTTCATGGCGTCCGGCCTTCAGACCGGTGCGTATTGCTCAGAAGCATCGCAAACCCCCATGTCATTCTGCGCCGCTAGCAGTGTCTCCACATGTACACGCACTCGTAAGGGGATGTCCAGCATTGTCCTGCAGGGTTTCCTGGTGTCCATGGGTCTGATGTGGGTTTCTTCCGAAACCCTTGCCTTACTGTCAAGTTGGCTTAAAACTGCCTCAGGTATCGGTTCATTGCGGTCGACTGGCCTTGCTCCACGGAGCGTCACAGCGGTCGTGATGGGTACGTACTCGGAGAAGGCCAGGGGTGGTTGGGGACCACCCGGAACCTGGCGACGGACCCGGGCGTCATAGCCACCGACGACCGAGCCCCATCCTCCCGTGGCGGAGGCGGAGAGAAATACGCGCGACGGCAAAACGCCATACTTCGCCACCCCCACGCCGCAGCCGTGCTTTTGATGGACGCACCATGGACGCGGACGCGGTCAACGCTCGACCCCCTGGGGTTCCCTCTGTCATGCGCAGGGGTGTGATGCGCCAACAGGTACGCACAGTGAAGTGATCGACACATGGTGTGATGTGGTCCACGGTGTTGCCAGCGGTGCAACGGAAAGGAACGAGCGCTGATGCGCGAGATCCTCAAAAGGCGACGCAGGCTCCTGTCCAGGCGGAACGACGGGAGGCCTGAGCTGATCAGCGCGGCCCTGACCTTCGCGACGGAATGGCAGTGGCCCGTACTCCCGGGCGTGGCCCCGGACCCGCAGGGACGGGCCCGCTGCGGCTGCCCCGACCCGGAGTGCACGGTGCCCGGTGCGCACCCCTTCGACCCCGGTCTTCTCGCCGCCACGACCGACGCGCGCATGGTGCGCTGGTGGTGGGCCAACCGGCCGGACGCGCCGATCGTCCTGGCCACCGGCGGCCAGGCGCCCTGCGCGGTCAGTCTGCCGGCGCCCGCCGCGGCCCACGCCCTCGACCTGCTCGACCGGCGGGGCATGCGCCTCGGCCCGGTGATCGCCGCACCCACCCGCTGGGCGGTGCTCGTCAGGCCGTACTCCATGGAGCAGTTGGGCGAGCTGCTGTACGCCAAGGACTTCGTGCCCGGCTCGCTGCGCTTCCACGGCGAGGGCGGCTACCTCGCCCTGCCCCCCTCCGGGACCGGCCAGGGCGCCGTCCGCTGGGAGCGCGCGCCGCTGCCCGGCTCGGCCACGCCCTGGGTGCCCGACGTGGAGGCCGTCGTGGACGCCGTGGTCGACGCCCTCACTCGTACGGGTGTGAGCGCGCCCGAGTTGTAGGGGTGTCGGGCGCGGCCGGGCGTTTTGCCCGCCCGTGGTCGTTATCTTCCGCTACATGCTGCGCATTTCTGGGGGTCATGGCACTCGTTCGTCGCACCGCGGCGGGCCGGATCCCCGCAGACTCCGTCTGCTCGCCCTCGTGGGCGTCGTGGCGGCCGCGGTCGCGCTGCCGCTGGCCGTGGCGTCCGCGGGGCAGGTGGGCGACGTGCCGGGATCCGGGGGGAAGGGCGGCCACGGCGCCGCCACCCCCTCCCCCGACGACGCGAAACTGCCCCCCGCCGCCCCTACCCGCTCCCCGCTGCTGCTCGGGCTGGGCCTGGCCACCGCCGCCCGCTGCGGGCCGGAACTCACCTCTCCGGACGGGATCGAGGCGCAGACCTGCGTGCTGACCCAGGGCGCGGACACCTGGGCGCGCACCTACTACCGCAACGCCACCGGCCGGGCCGTGGACTCCGTGCTGAGTCTGATGGGGCCGGGCGGCCGGACCGTGCAGGCGCGCTGCCCCACGGGTTCCGACGACCAGCCCGCCACCTGTGACACACCGCGCGAGCACACCCGGGGCGCGCTGGACGGCTACACGGCCGTCAGTGAGTTCGCCACACCCGGGGCCGAAGGGCCGCTGCTGCTGCGCTCGGCCAGCAACTCCCAGGATCCGAAGGGGAGTTGACGCTCCGCAGGGCGGTGTACACCGTGGGCGGACATGGAAAGACCCGGTTGCTGGCGACGGGGGATGCACCAGCAACCGGGCTACTGGAACGGTAACAAGAGATCGGCGGTTCGCAAATTCGATCTCGGCTATTCGGACACGGATTTCCCTGCAGAGACGGGGAGTTGTGACAGGAGTCACCCGTTCCGGGGTAGGCATCACGGCTGAACGGTCGGTCAGCCGTGATGCGTGTGCGAGAGCGACTCAGCTGAGCGTGACCTGCCGGTTGGTCAATCCGCCACGCGCCCGGCGCTCGTCGGCCGTGAGCGGCTCGTCGGCGGCGAGAGCGGTGGCGAGCCGCTCGGCGAACTCGGCGGCCGGCTTCTCCACGTCCTCGGCCGTGACGCCGCTCGGCAGGTCCCAGACCGGCACCGTGAGGCCGTGAGCACGGAAGGAACCCACCAGCCGGGTGCCCTCGCCGAGGCTGGAGCGGCCCGCCGCGTGCAGCCGGGCGAGAGCGTCCAGAAGCTGCTCCTCGGGATACGGCATGACCCAGCGCAGGTGGTTCTTGTCCGTGGTCTTGCACCAGTAGGCGGCATCCACGCCGGAGAGCTTCACGGTCGGGATGGCGGCGGCGTTGGCCCGCTCCAGGGACGCGGCCACCTCCGGGGTGGCGTTCTCCGCGTCGGGCACCCAGAACTCGAAGCCGCTGTGCACAACTGGCTCGAACGCGCCTTCCGGGTCGAGCAGATCCTGCAGCCGCGGACCGTCGGCGGGGGCGCGGCGGCCCTCCACCGGCGTGCCGGGCGCGGCCGCGAGCGCGCGCTGGAGAGTGTCGGCGAGGTCGCGGCTGATGTCGCCGGAGGGCGTGTCGTTCTGCAGGCCGAGCAGCACCGAGCCGTCGTCGCGGCGCAGGGCGGGCCAGGCCATCGGCAGCACCGTGGCGAGCGTGACCGACGGGATGCCCTCGGGCAGGCCCTCCTTGAGGGGCAGTTCGACCGTCGCGGCCGGCACCAGTTCGCGCAGCGCCACCCAGTCGCACTCGCCCGGCAGTCCCTCGAACGGGCGGCGCACCAGCTCGGTCACGGCGTGTGCGGCGGCCCGGCCGTGGCAGGCCTTGTAGCGCCGGCCGCTGCCGCACGGGCAGGGTTCGCGGGCGCCGACAACCGGGATCTCTCCGTCCGTGATCTGCGGCTTGGCCTTCGTCTGGGGTCGCTTCTTGGCCATCGTGGGTGTCTCCCGGTTACGGACCGTCTCGTACGGGCGGGAGCCTAGCCGTTCGCGCCACGACCGACGGGAACCTGTGGACAACGGACACGTGGGCGAGCCGACGGTGAGAACCTGTGGACGGCCTCCGCGCCCGCGCGGAGCCGGCACGGGCCGCGGCGGTTCTCGTCTCCCGCGGGGGCTCAGTCCAGGTCGTCGAACGCGTCCGCGAAGTCCAGCTCCGCCATGGCCGGAACCGCGGAAGAGGTGACGCGCGTAGCGAAATCGCCGCGCCGGCACCCGGCATCCGGATCGTGCACGTCCTCGTGGACCACGACCCAGACCGTGACCTCGCCCTGCGTGTCGTCCCGGACGCCCCAGTCGTCGGCGAGGGCCGTGATGATGTTCAGCCCGCGGCCGCCGTGCGCGGTGACCGACGGGGTCGCCGGAGCCGGGCGGGTCGGGCCGCCGCCGTCCGTCACCTCGACTATGAGCCGCCCGCGCGTGTCCACCCGCCAGGCGGCCCGCACGTCGCCGTCCCCGGCCGGAGCGTCGCCCAGGGGACGCCCGTGTTTGCAGGCATTGCTCAAGAGTTCGGAAAGGATCAGTACGGCGTCGTCGATGACCGGTTCCGATACGCCCCCGCTGCGCAGTTGCGACCGCATCCGGTGCCGAGCCTTTCCCACGCCCGCAGGGCCATGGGGTACGGCCATGCTCGACGACGTGGGCACCTCCTGTGCCACCACCAACGCCACCCCCGAGACCTCCTTTGCCCCACGCCACGGTGTGGATGCCCCATTGGCCTGTACCGGAAACCGGCCAATCCCCTTCCGGTGACGCATTCGCAACGATCGAACACGGAGCGAACGCGCCGGAGCACTCCCTGTGACGGGCGTCTCGTTGTGTGGCTGAATTTCAATGGTGTGGCCGAGAAGCGAGAATGCTGGAGCCCGGCGGTCCGGTCAAGAGGTGCGGAGCGGTCCTTACCCGGCTCTTGGCCTCCGCTCTGCGGTGACCGGCGTTCCTGTGCCCCTGTGTTCCGGCGGTCAGCGGCCGAGCTGTCGCAGCACCGCGTGCGGGCGGTTGGTGATGAGGGCGTCGACGCCCAGCTCGACACAGAGGTCCACGTCCTCGGGCTCGTTCACGGTCCACACATGGACCTGGTGGCCGGAGCGTTTCAGCCGCTCCACGTATCCCGGGTGGTTGCGCACGATGCGGATCGAGGGGCCCGCGATCCGCACGCCCGCCGGTAGCCGCCCGTCGCGCAGCCGGGGCGAGAGGAACTGGACCAGGTAGACCGTCGGCATCGTCGGCGAGGCGGCACGCACGCGGTGCAGCGAGCGCGCCGAGAAGCTCATGATCCGTACCGGCGACGTGGCGGCGGAGGCCGGTGCGTCCAGCCCGAACCGCTTCAGCAGGAGCAGCAGCCGCTCCTCGACCTGCCCCGCCCAGCGGGTGGGGTGCTTGGTCTCGATGGCCAGCTCCACCCGCCGTCCGGCGTCCGCGACCAGCTCCAGCAGCCGCTCCAGGGTGAGGACGGAGGTCTCCTCGCGGTCCTCGGGCCGGTGCTCCCAGTCGGGCTCCTCGTCCCGTCCGCGCCAGGCGTCGCGCGTCTTCCAGGAGCCGAAGTCCAGGGCGGCCAGATCGGCCAGCTCCAGGGCGGAGACGGCCCCGCGGCCGTTGGAGGTGCGGTTCACCCGCCGGTCGTGGACGCAGACCAGGTGGCCGTCGGCAGTCAGCCGTACGTCGCACTCCAGAGCGTCCGCTCCGTCCTCGATGGCCTTCTTGTAGGCGGCCAGCGTGTGTTCGGGCGCGTCCTCGGAGGCCCCCCGGTGGGCGACGACCTGGATGTGGTGCTGTGGTGCGTGGGTCACCGCGTCATGGTCCCACCGACGCGGGACGCGCGGGGCGGCGCAGGTGCGTCCGTGCGGCGAGCAGGGCGTACACCCTGCTGGTTTGTATAACTTTCGCCCGAAAGATTCTATATAAAGAATGGTCCCGGACCCACAGGCACCGCTTATGGTGCTCTGACGGCCCATGGGAAAAGCTGACTGCATACAAGCGCCACACTGGACCGTGCACGGCCGCTTCACGCGGGACCGACAGCAGCGTGAACGCGCGTGACCGAGTGCGGCCGAGTGCGGCCGACTGCAACCATGACGACAGCCGTGGATCGAGGAGAAGAGCTGTGAGCACCGAGAACGAGGGCAACGCGGTACCCCCGGCGCCGTCCGCACCTCCCGTGCCGATGGCATCTCCCGCCGCCTCCCCGCAGGGCTCCGAGCCCGAGGGGAACGCGCCGACGGCTCCGCTCCCGCCCGTACCCCCCGGCACCGCGGGCGCGCCCGTACAGGACATGGCACCGGCCGCGCAGGCCCAGCAGAGCCCGTCCGACGGATACCAGCCCCCGGCCGGCCACCCCGGCCCCGCCCCCGACGGCTCCTGGCCGCCCCCGCCCCCGGTCACGGCCTCCTACGGCGACGGCGGCCCCGGTGTCCCGGGCGCCGGCTGGGGTGCGTCGTACCAGCAGCCCGCCCCCAAGCCCCGCAGCGGGCGCGGCGGGCTGGTCGCGGCGGTCCTGGTGGCCGCGCTGGTCGCGGGCGGCCTGGGCGGCGGCCTCGGCTACACCCTGGCCAAGGACAACGACAGCAGCGGCTCCACCACCGTCTCCGCCTCCGACGGCAGCGCCGCGCAGGTCAAGCGTGCTCCCGGCACCGTCGCCAACGTGGCCTCCAAGGCGCTGCCGAGCACGGTCACCATCGAGGCGGAGAGCAACAGCGGCGAGGGCGGTACGGGCACCGGCTTCGTCTTCGACACCCAGGGCCACATCGTCACCAACAACCACGTGGTGGCGGACGCGGTGGACGGCGGCAAGCTCACGGCCACCTTCCCGAACGGGAAGAAGTACGACGCCGAGATCGTCGGCCATGCCCAGGGCTACGACGTGGCGGTCATCAAGCTCAAGAACGCCCCCTCGGACCTCAAGCCGCTCGCCCTCGGCGACTCCGACAAGGTGGCCGTCGGCGACGAGACCATCGCCATCGGCGCCCCCTTCGGGCTGTCCAACACGGTCACCACGGGCATCATCAGCGCCAAGAACCGCCCGGTGGCCTCCAGCGACGGCAGCTCGAGCAGCAAGGCCTCCTACATGAGCGCCCTGCAGACCGACGCGTCCATCAACCCCGGCAACTCGGGTGGTCCGCTGCTGGACGCCTCCGGCGCGGTCATCGGCATCAACTCGGCGATCCAGTCGAGCAGCAGCGGCGGATTCGGCTCGGGCCAGTCCGGTTCGATCGGCCTCGGCTTCGCGATCCCGATCAACCAGGCCAAGTACGTCGCCCAGCAGCTGATCAAGACCGGCAAGCCGGTGTACGCCAAGATCGGCGCCTCCGTCTCGCTGGAGGAGTCCACCAACGGCGCGAAGATCACCGACCAGGGCACGGGCGGCTCCTCGGCCGTCGAGTCGGGCGGCCCGGCGGACAAGGCCGGCCTCAAGCCCGGGGACGTCATCACCAAGCTCGACGACAACGTGATCGACAGCGGGCCGACCCTGATCGGCGAGATCTGGACCCACAAGCCCGGCGACAAGGTCACGATCACCTACCAGCGGGGCGGCCAGGAGCACACGGTCGACCTGACGCTGGCGGCGCGGGCCGGCGACAGCTGACCCACCGGCGACACGGCCAGGGGGCGCCTCTCGGGGAGAGGCGCCCCTCTCGTTGTCCCGTCCCGCAGGGGCCCGACTCCCGTGGAGGCCCGACGGCCGATCAGAGTCCGAGCACTCCTCGCCAGGTCCAGCCCGCGCCGAGGACCGTGTTCCGCAGCCGATCGCGCATGTCCCGCGAGTCGAACAGGACCACCTTCTGCCGACGGCCGTCCGGGCCCCGCTCGTACGTCCACTGCCGCCTGACATAGGGTCCACGGCTCCACTGGCGCGTCATACCCGGCCGGGGAGGGTTCCCGGACAGCGCCACCTCCCGCACCTCTTCCAGGACATGCACCTCGCACCCGGCGGCGACCAGGCGCATGCGGGCCTTCATGGTCCGCTCCACCTGCCTGCTGCCGAGGGAGTCGTCCATGGCAGGCACCACGAGCCGCCATTCCGCCACCAGATCGGCCTCCTGCCCGCCGAAGCCGTGACGCACACGGAACGGCACCCCCGTCCCGTTGAGCGCGAGCAGCGCGGCCCGGACCTCCTCGGCGGGAAGCGGAGTGACCCCGCTGCCGGGGTACTTGGTGCCCATGCAGCGGTCCCGGCAGCGGCCCCAGGCGTCTCGCAGGCGCCCCATCACCGTGCCCCCGGCGCGGAGACCTTCATGCCGGTCCCCCCGGCGTCCGTCGGCCCGCCGAAATGCCGTCCGGCTTCTGCCATATCGGTGTCTCCCCCGTGAGTCCTCGTGTGGCGCATGCGTCCAGGGCAGCCACACGCCCATGCTTGAGCCGCACGGTAACGCGCGCCCGCCCGACGCCCACCGGCTCCGGCGGTCGCAGCGGTTGAACCGCCACGGCATCTCCACAAGGGGCCGGGGCGGCAACCGCCGGTGGGTCCCATGACGGGCACGCCCCCACGACCCGGCGGCGGGCCGGTAATCTGTACCCGCGCCGCCGGTCTCCGGCGGGAGCGGGGAGGCGTGCCCGAGCGGCCTAAGGGAACGGTCTTGAAAACCGTCGTGGCAGCGATGTCACCGTGGGTTCAAATCCCACCGCCTCCGCACAGGCCATGAGCCTTGCAGGTCAGAAGGGGTGTCTCTCGGGGAGGGGCACCCCTTCTGCGTGGGGGCTGTTCGGGGGCGGGGCGGGTGATCCGCCGGATTCCGGGTGGGAACGGCTGAGGTCGTTTCCGCCGGTCGGCAACGGTCGTTGGGGCCGGCGGCGCAGGTGCCCGCAGGCGACCGGCGGGATGCTGCGGCGGGTGCGGACCCCCGGAGTGCGGTGGCGCGGGCTGCCGTGGGTGTCCTTCGCCGTCTGCACGCAGCGCGCCGGGAGTTCCTGATCGAGTGGCGGTCGTGTCCAGATATTCGATATTCGGATGGGTTATCGTGCCTTCTCGACCTCGACTGTTCGCGAATGGGAAGCAGAGAAGTCGGAGAAGGGGGACGGTCTCGCGGTGTCCGATCTTGGGCGGCTCGTCGCCAACCGGTATCTGCTGGTGGAGCGGGTGGGCAGCGGTGGCATGGGCACCGTGTGGCGTGCCGAGGACAAGCTGCTCGGCCGCCATGTCGCCGTGAAGAAGCTGCGCATACCCCCGCACCTGCACGACGAGGAGATCCGGACGCTCCACGAGCGGACCCGCCGTGAGGCCCGCAGCGCCGCCCGGATCTCCCACCCGAACGTGATCGTGGTGCACGACGTCGTCGATGACGAGGGACTGCCGTGCATCGTCATGGAGTACATACCGTCGGACACCCTGAGCGATGTCCTGAAGCGCCGGGGTGCGCTGCCGCCCGCCGAAGCCGCCCGGATCGGCGGTGCCATGGCAGCCGCCCTGCGCGCCGCCCACGCCGCGGGTGTCCTGCACCGGGACGTCAAACCCGCCAACGTTCTCCTCGGCCGCGACGGGCGGATCGTCCTCACCGACTTCGGGATCGCCATGGAGTCGGGGACGTCGTCACTGACCAAGTCCGGCGAGTTGATCGGTTCCATCCGCTACCTGGCGCCCGAGCGCCTCAGGAGCGGGACCACCGGTCCCGGTCCCGCCAGTGACCTGTGGGCCCTGGGGGCAACGCTGTACCAGGCGGTCGAGGGGCGGCACCCCTTCCACCGTGACACCCCGATCGAGACCGCGTACGCCATCGCGACCGACGCGTACGAGCCGCTGTGCAGCGCCGGGGAGCTGGCCCCGGTGATCGAGGGTCTGCTCGTCAAGGACCCCGGGCAGCGGATGGACGTGCACGAGGTCGAACGTCGTCTGGGCGACGCGACCGTCACACGGACCGCTCCTGTCGATCCGCCCACGCGGCCGGAGCGTGCCGGTGATCCCGCGCCTCCTGGACGCAAGGGCAGCGGCAGCCGCCGCCGTACGGTGACGCGGTCGGTCCTGGCGGTGGCACTCGCCGCCTGTGTGGCAGGCGGCGCACTGTGGTGGCTCAGGGACAGTGCGGACGGGCCGAGTGCCCGTCCCGCCGGGGCCAAGGCCTCCGTCCCCGCTCCGAGCACCGGCCCCACCCCGCCGCCGCTGCCCGCCGGTTACCACCTCGCGCAGGCGGACACCGGCATCTCCGTGCCGGTGCGGGACGGCTGGAGCAGGAAGACGCTGCACGGTGGCGAGGTCGCCTACATCGACTCGTCGGGCCTGGTGGGCCTGAGGGTCAACGTCGTCCGGTTCGCGGGTACCGATCCGCTGCGGCACTGGCGCGAGACGGAGGAGGACCAGACCCGTCGCGACAACCCCGGCTACGAACGGGTGAGGATGGCCGCGACGACCTTCCGTGGGCGGCCCGCCGGGTACTGGGAGTTCACCTTCGACGGCAGGGAACGGAAGTACCGGGCGGCGGAGTTGGCTTTCGCCGGCGCCGACGGCACCCAGTACGTGATCTACCTGTCCGCGCCGGACGCGCAATGGCACACGTACCGGCAGGACTTCGACACCGCCGCCAACGGCGTCCGCCTGAGCAACGACGGCTGACCCACGGGGAAGGCGCCGTCGCTCCCCCAGGCGCGCAGGGCACTCCTCGCCGTGATCGTCACCCGGTGACCGCGAACCCACCTCGAGGGCCCTCTCGGGAGGCCGCGTGAGCGTGCGCGTGTCCGCTGTCCGCGCCTCACGGCCGGTGTCCCGTCATCCGCGCCGCCGACGCGATCGTCGCCCGGGCCTCGCGTTCGGTCAGGCCGGTGTTCAGGGCCGCCTCGATCAGCGGGGTGAGCAGGGCGGGGCCGAGGCCGTTCTCGTAGGCGCGGCAGGCCGCCCAGAAGAGGCGGGTGTTGCGCTGGCCGTCGTGGGCGGAGAGGACGAAGGCCACCAGGCCCCGGCCGTGGTCGCCGGCGGGCGGCGGCGCCGGGTGCGTGGTGCGCGGCGGGGGCAGGAGCAGCCGTAGCAGGGCGGGCGGGCAGGCGGCGGGCGCCAGGTGTGCGGTGCCGGGCGCGGCGGCGTACACGCCGTGCTCGGTGCGGGAGCCGGGGCCCACGAGATAGCCGCCGGCACCCCGGATGTCGATGCCGGGGGCGAGCCGGCCGGCCGAGTTGGGGACGACGACGTCCGGCGGGCCGGTCAGCCACAGATGGCGGCCGCCGCTCGGGGTGAGGACGACGACCGTCTCGGGGATCGTGAACAGATGCCGCAGGGCCAGTTCGCTGAGGGCGGCGGAGGAGTCCGTGCCGGACTTGGTGTCCAGGTCGACGCCGATGAGGTGGTACGGGGGCAGTCCGCAGGCGATGCCGTAGCCGGTGGCCCAGGGCGCCGCGGCGAACAGTTCGCGGATGCGGACCGGGTCGGCGGAGGCGTCGTACACGCCGTGGCCGAAGCGGCCGCACTCGCCGTGGCAGGGCACGGGGCCGGGGTCGTCGCGGTGCGGGGAGCGCAGGGCCGGGAGCTTCGTCCGGGACAGGGGGAGGACGGCCAGTCCGCGTTCGGCGGCTGACAGGGCGTGTGCGAGGGCCAGCGTCGTGGCCTGCCGGTCGGTGGTGGCCATGCATCCATGCTCGTACACGCGTTCGAAAAAAGGAAGGGGGATCGGTGGCGGCGCGCCGGGGTGGAAAGGATGGCCGGAAAAGCGCCGAAACGATTCACCTCTTGTGATGCTTGGGCAGTGAAGGAGCCCTCTGTCATGTGATGTGACGTGAAGTGCCTAAAGATGGCGATAGGGGTTTATCGACTTGTCATCACGCTTGCGTGCGAATCGCGGCTTCCGAGGTGGTTGGCCGGGGATTCGGAGGGCAACTCTGGATTCGCGACGTCGTCCACAACGCCGAGGCGGTCGGCCAACTGCCTTGGATGCAGCCGTACTTCACGCAGTGCCGGCCCTAGGGCCGCACAGTGCTCGGTTCTGGAGGAACACCATGGCAAGTATCCGTACCGCCCGCGTTCTCGCCGCCGTCTCCGCACTCCCGCTCGCAGCCGCCCTCTTCGCCGGTGTCGCTGCCGCGGACAACGGCGCCATCGCGGACAACGGATCGAGCGCCAACACCGGTGTGGCAGGCATCATCGGCAGCGGTGTCGGCCACAACAACAACGGAAACTCGTCCACCACCCAGCAGAACGCGGTCGGCTCCCACGCCTCGAACCAGAGCAACACCGCACAGGTCAACGGTTCCGCCTTCACGGGTATCCAGCAGGGGAACGGGAACCTCGCCGTCCACTTCACCCCCCTGTGGGGGTGAGGCCGGGCCGAGGCCCCTTGTGGTGAGGGTCCTCGTGGGGTGTGCTTCGGGGTCATGAAGCGTCTGCGCGGCGGTACTTCGGTGCCGCCGCGCAGGTGCGTTCCCCGGCGTGTGCGCGTTCCCCGGCGCGCTCGTGCGTTCCCCAGGGTGCGCGCGTTCCCCGGCGTGCTCGCGCGTTCTCCGGCGTGCGGGCACGGAGCCCGCGACCTTGACAGGCACACGTATCTGACGGACAGTCAGAAATCGTCCTGTCAGGTAAGCGAGGCCGGGAGGGTCCGCCGTGCACCTCGCCCCCACCGGGCGCCACCAGCGCCTGCGCGCCGAACTGCGTGCCTACTTCAGGACCTTGATGCCCGTAGACGGCGAACCTGCCGACGCCCGCGCCCTGCTGCGCCGCATCGGCGCCGACGGCTGGCTGGGCCTCGGCTGGCCGGTCGAGTACGGCGGCCGGGGCAGGGGCGCGGACGAGCAGTTCGTCTTCTTCGACGAGGCGTACCGGGCCGGCGCCCCCGTCTCCATGGTCACGCTCAACACCGTCGGCCCCACGCTGATGAAGTACGGCAGCGAGCGCCAGAAGGCCCACTTCCTGCCCCGGATCCTGAGCGGTGACCTGGTCTTCGCGATCGGCTACACCGAACCCTCGGCCGGCACCGACCTCGCCGCGTTGCGGACCCGGGCCGTACGGGAGGGCGAGGACTGGCGGATCGACGGGCAGAAGATCTTCACCTCGGGCGCCCAGCACGCCGACTGGATCTGGCTCGCCTGCCGCACCGACCCCGGGGCGCCCCGGCACCGGGGCATCTCGCTCCTCCTCGTCCCCACCGACGCCCCCGGGTTCTCCTGGACGCCGATCGAGACCGTGGGCGGGCAGACCACGACGGCCAC
Source organism: Streptomyces sp. NPDC020362 (assembly GCF_040642095.1). NCBI lineage: Bacteria > Bacillati > Actinomycetota > Actinomycetes > Kitasatosporales > Streptomycetaceae > Streptomyces > Streptomyces sp. NPDC020362. The sequence continues at coordinate 34,617 of NZ_JBFAET010000010.1, read as the reverse complement.
GTACTACGACGGCGTCCGCGTCCCCGCGCGGAACCTGGTCGGCGCCGAGAACGACGGCTGGTCGCTGATCACCAGCCAGCTCAACCACGAACGGGTCGCCCTCGCCGCGACCGGGATGCAGGCCGAGGACTTCCTCGCAGCGGCGCTCGCCGCTGCCCGTACCCCCGATCCGGTGAATGGAAGGCGAAGGATTGACGAGTCGTGGGTGCGTCTCCGGGCGGCCGAGGCGCATGCCCGGCTGGCGGCGAACCGCCTGCTCAGCTGGCGTCTGGTGGCAGACGTGGGGGCGGGCCGGCTGACCCCCGGCGAGGCGAGCGGGGTGAAGTTCGCGGGAACGGAAGCGGCTGTCGCGACGTATCGCATGTGTCAGGAGATCGCCGGGGAGGCGGGACTGGTCCGCTCCGGCTCCCCGGGGGTCTTCGGGGACGGCGAGCTGGAGCGGCTGAACCGGGCCGCACAGATCAACACGTTCGGGGGCGGGGTGAGCGAGGTGCAGCGGGAGATCGTCGCGACGATGCGGCTCGGGATGACGAGGGGGCGCAGGTGAGCGAGGAGGGCGTCGGGCCCGACGCGCTGGGCGCGCGGCTCAGGGAGTACGAGGGGTTGCCCGCCGCCGTCGCGGCAGCGGGCAAGGACCCGGTGAACCTGCCGATGATCCGGCACTGGTGCGAGGCGATGGGCGACACCGGTCCGGCCTACCGCGGACCCGACGCGATCGCCCCGCCCACCATGCTCCAGGCGTGGACGATGGGCGGCCTGACGGGCCACGAGGGCCGCAGCGGCGCCTTCGACGAACTCCTCGGCCTGCTGGACGAGTCGGGCTGCACGTCGGTGGTGGCCACCGACTGCGAGCAGGAGTATCTGCGGCCCCTGCGCCCGGGCGACGAGGTCACCTTCGACGCGGTGATCGAGTCGGTCTCCGGCCGCAAGACGACCAGGCTGGGCACGGGGTACTTCGTCACGACCCGCACGGACGTACGGGTGGACGGTGAGCTGGCGGGCACCCACCGCTTCCGCATCCTCAAGTACGCCCCGGCGCGCCGAAAACCCCCGGACCGGCGTCCCGCGCGCCCGCGTCCGGTGGTCAACCGGGACAACGCCGGCTTCTGGGAGGGCGTGGCCGGACACCGGCTCCTGGTCCAGCGCTGCACGGGCTGCGGCACCCTGCGCCACCCCTGGCTGCCCGGCTGCAACGCCTGCGGCTGCCTGGACTGGGACGCCGTCGAGGCGAGCGGCGAGGGCACGGTCCACTCGTACGTGGTGATGCACCACCCGCCCTTCCCGGCCTTCACGGAATCCGATCGTGCCGCTGACGCGGCGGGACCTTACGCGGTCGGCCTGATCGAACTCGCCGAGGGCGTGCGCATGGTGAGCAACGTGGTCGGGGTGCCGTACGACAAGGTGCGCATCGGCCTGCCGGTCCGGGTGGAGTTCCGCAGCCACGAGGACGAGCAGGGCGCACTGGTCCTGCCGGTCTTCCGGGTCGTCGAGGGGGAGGGCTGACATGGACTTCACACCCACCGAGGCCCAGGCCGAGGCTCGCGACCTGGCCGCACGGATCTTCGGCGACCTCTCCACCCACGAGCGGCTGAAGTCCGCCGGCACCGGCAGCGACCCCGAGCTGTTCAAGGCCCTGTGCACGGCCGGCCTGGTCGGCGCGGTGGCGGAGCTGGGCCTGCTCGGCCTGGTGCTGCTCCTGGAGGAACAGGGGCGTACGACGGCCCAGGTGCCCTATGCGGCGACCTGCGTGTACGGCCACCTGGCGGTCACCGCCCACGGCACCGCCGAGCAGCGGGAGCGGCTGCTGCCGGGCATCGAGGACGGCTCGGTGGTGGTCTGCGGCGCGCTTGCGGCCCAGGGAGGCGTACGGGCTCTCGCGCACGGTGAGCTGACCGGATCCGTGCCCGTCGTCCCCTGGCTCCGGGACGCCACCCACGTCCTGGTCGCCGACGTCGGCCGCCGGCTGTGGCTCGCCCCGCTCGGCGAGGGCACCGGGATCGCCCCGGTGGAGCTGACCGCCCCCTGGTCGGCGGCCCGCCTCACCCTGGAGCGGGCGTCGGCGGAACCCCTCGGCGGCCCGGGCGCCGACGCCTGCGCCGACGTCCTCGCCACCGCGCGCACCGCCTTCGCCGGGCTCCAGGCCGGGGTGTGCGCCGGGTCGCTGGCGCGGGCGGTGGCACACACGAACACCAGGGAGCAGTTCGGGCGGCCGCTCGCCACCCGGCAGGCCGTCCAGCTCCGGGCCGCCGACGCCCACATGGACACCGAGGCGATACGGGTGACGGCGTACGAGGCCGCCTGGCGACGGGACGCGGGGCTGCCGTACGCCACGCATGCGCTGACCGCCGCCTGGTGGGCCTCGGAGGCGGGGCAGCGGGTCGTCCACACCGGCCAGCATCTGCACGGCGGGGCGGGAGCCGACCTCGACCATCCGGTGCACCGGCACTTCCTGTGGGGGCGGCAGCTGGACGCCTACCTGGGATGCGGTGCGGAAGTACTGCAGGAGCTGGGGGAGTTGATCGCGCATGGGGAGTGAGGAGCGCGCCGGGAGGCCGCAGGCGGGCACCGAGCTGCCGCCGCTGGAGATCCCGGTCACCCGCACGCTGATCGTGGCCGGGGCGATCGCCTCCCGCGACTACCAGGACGTGCACCACGACGCGGAGCTGGCCCGGCAGAAGGGCTCCCCCGACATCTTCATGAACATCCTGACGACCAACGGGCTCGTCGGCAGGTACATCACGGACCACTTCGGCCCGACGGCGATCCTGCGCAAGGTCGCCATCCGACTGGGGGCGCCCAACCATCCCGGGGACACGATGGTGCTGACGGGCCGGATCGAGGAGGTCGACGGCGACACGGCGACGGTGCGCGTGGTCGGGGCCAACGCCCTGGGCCGGCATGTGACCGGCACGGTGACCGTCACCGTCCCGGCTCCGGCACGGACTTCCGCGTCCGACCTGGCCTCGGCACGGACGCCCGCAGGTGACCCGGCTCCGGTACGGATGCCCGCAGGTGACCTGGCCTCGGCACGGACTTCCGCGTCCGATCCGGCCTCGGCACGGATGCCCGCGTCCGATCCGGCCTCGGTACGGATGCCCGCAGGCGATCCGGCCTTGGCACGGACGCCCGCAGGTGACCCGGCCTCGGCACGGACGCCCGCAGACGACCCGGCTCCGGGCCGGAGGCCCGTATCCGCCCCGTCCCAGGACCGGAAGGCCGCGTCATGAGCGTGCATGCACGGGACCGTCTCGGCGGCCGGGCGGCGATCGTCGGCATCGGGGCCACCGAGTTCTCCAAGGACTCCGGGCGCAGTGAGCTGCGGCTGGCGGTGGAGGCGGTGGGGGCCGCGCTGGCGGACGCCGGGCTCACACCGGCGGACGTGGACGGCCTGGTGACGTTCACGATGGACACCAGCCCGGAGATCACCGTGGCCCAGGCCTGCGGGATGGGCGAGCTGTCCTTCTTCTCCCGCGTCCACTACGGCGGCGGGGCGGCCTGCGCGACCGTGCAGCAGGCGGCGCTCGCGGTGGCGACGGGCGTGGCCGAGGTGGTGGTCTGCTACCGGGCCTTCAACGAACGGTCGGGCCGCAGATTCGGCGCGGGCGTGCAGCACCGGGAGCCCTCGGCGGAGGGTGTGGCGCTCGGCTGGGTGCTGCCGTTCGGGCTGCTCACCCCGGCCTCCTGGGTGGCCATGGCGGCCCAGCGGTATCTGCACACCTACGGGCTGACGCCCGAGGCGTTCGGGCACGTGGCCGTGGTCGACCGCACGTACGCGGCGACGAACCCGGCGGCCTACTTCCACGGTCGCCCCATCACCCTCGCCGACCACGCGGCCTCCCGCTGGATCGTCGAGCCGCTCCGGCTGCTGGACTGCTGTCAGGAGACCGACGGCGGGCAGGCCCTCGTGGTGACGTCCCTGGAGCGGGCCCGGGACCTGCCGCGGCCGCCCGCCGTGATCGCGGCGGCCGCCCAGGGCGCGGGCCGCGGGCAGGAGCAGATGACCAGCTTCTACCGGGACGACCTCTCCGGTCTGCCGGAGATGGGCGTGGTCGCCCGCCAGCTGTGGCGGACGTCCGGGCTGGGCCCGGCCGACATCGACGTGGGCATCCTCTACGACCACTTCACGCCGTTCGTGCTGATGCAGCTGGAGGAGTTCGGGTTCTGCGCCAGGGGGGAGGCGGCGGACTTCGTGGCCGCCGGGCGGCTCCCGCTGAACACCCACGGGGGCCAGCTCGGGGAGGCGTATCTGCACGGCATGAACGGCGTGGCGGAAGCGGTGCGCCAGCTGCGGGGCACGGCGGTGAACCAGATACCGGGCACGACCCGGACCCTGGTGACGGCCGGCACCGGGGTGCCGACGTCCGGGCTGGTCCTGACGGCCGACGGATGAGCCCTCGGGACGATCCTCAGGGTCGGACCCGTACAAGCGGCGGCCGGATACTCCACCTTCAGGAGGTGTGGAGGACCCCACCCGTACAACCTGAGGGGGACCCTGCTTCGGGACCTGGGACCGATCCGCCGGAGCTTCGTCCGCTCATAGCGTGGAGCCATGACCACACCCGTCTGCACCAGCGCCTCGGCCGCCGCCGCACCACCGGGACAGACCTTGCCCCACTCTCGGCTGCGCTCGAGCGGGGGGACCCCCACGTACCCGTCGTTCTCGTCGTACATGAGGGCCCGTCAGCCGGTCCTGCTGCGCACCGCGCGCTCGCTGACCGCGAACCCCAGCGATGCCGAGGACCTGCTGCAGACCGCGCTCACCAAGACCTATGTGGCCTGGGAGCGGATCGAGGACCACCGGGCGCTGGACGGCTATGTGCGCCGGGCGCTGCTGAACACCCGCACCTCGCAGTGGCGCAAGCGCAGAGTGGACGAGTTCTCCTGCGACGAGCTGCCCGAGCCGGAGCACGTGTCCGGCGCCGACGACCCGGCCGAGCGGCAGGCGCTGCACGACGCCATGTGGCGGGCGATCACCAGGCTGCCCGCACGGCAGCGCGCGATGGTCGTCCTCAGGTATTACGAGGATCTCAGCGAGGCCCAGACGGCCGAGGTGCTCGGGGTCTCGGTGGGCACGGTGAAGTCGGCGGTCTCGCGTGCGCTGGGCAAGCTGCGCGAGGACCCCGAGCTGGGGCTTGTGCGCTAGGCCCCAGTTTCCCTCCGCCTAGTGACATACCGCGCGGTATGTGAGAAGAATCGGGCGCAACCTCTACCCCCGTAGGCAATGTCGCCCAGGAGGACGCCGTGCTGAGCACCATGCAGGACGTACCGCTGACCGTCACCCGTATCCTCGTGCACGGGGTGCTGGTCCACGGCCGGTCCCAGATCACCACCTGGACCGGGGAGGGCGAGCCGCAGCGGCGCAGTTTCTTCGACGCCGGAGTGCGCGCGGTGCAGCTGGCGAACGCCCTCCGGGACGAACTCGGTGTCCGCGGCGACGACCGGGTCGCCACGCTGATGTGGAACAACGCCGAGCACGTCGAGGCGTACTTCGCGATCCCGTCCATGGGCGCGGTGCTGCACACGCTCAACCTGCGGCTGCCAGCCGAGCAGCTGGTGTGGATCGTCAACCACGCCGCCGACCGGGTGATCATCGTCAACGGCTCGCTGATCCCGCTGCTCGCCCCGCTGCTGTCCAAGCTGCCGACGGTGGAGCACATCGTCGTCTCCGGCCCCGGCGACCGCTCCCCGCTCGCGGGCGCCACCGCGCAGGTGCACGAGTACGAGGAGCTGATCGCGGGCCGGCCCACCACCTACGACTGGCCCGAGCTGGACGAACGCCAGGCCGCCGCGATGTGTTACACCTCGGGCACGACCGGCGACCCCAAGGGCGTGGTGTACAGCCACCGTTCGATCTACCTGCACTCCATGCAGGTGAACATGACCGAGTCGATGGGCCTCACCGACCAGGACACCTCGCTGGTCGTGGTGCCCCAGTTCCACGTCAACGCCTGGGGTCTGCCGCACGCCACCTTCATGACCGGCGTCAACCTGCTGATGCCCGACCGCTTCCTGCAGCCCGCCCCGCTCGCCGAGATGATCGAGCGGGAGAAGCCGACGCACGCGGCCGCCGTCCCTACCATCTGGCAGGGCCTGCTCGCCGAGCTGACCGCCCGCCCCCGGGACGTCTCCTCCCTCTCCCAGGTCACCATCGGCGGCGCGGCCTGCCCGCCCTCCCTCATGGCGGCCTTCGACAAGCTCGGCATGCGGGTCTGTCACGCCTGGGGCATGACGGAGACCTCCCCGCTCGGCACGGTGGCCCGCCCGCCGGCCCACGCGGTCGGCACCGCGGAGGAGTTCGCCTATCGCCTCACCCAGGGCCGCTTCCCGGCCGGCGTCGAGGCCCGCCTCACCGGCCCCGGCGGCGAGCGCCTGCCCTGGGACGGCGAGTCCGCGGGCGAACTGGAGGTGCGCGGCAACTGGATCGCGGGCGCCTACTACAACGGCCCCGACGCCGAACCGCTGCGCCCCGCCGACAAGTTCAGCGAGGACGGCTGGCTGAAGACCGGCGACGTCGGCATCATCTCGGCCGACGGCTTCCTCACCCTCACCGACCGCGCCAAGGACGTCATCAAGTCCGGCGGCGAGTGGATCTCCTCGGTCGAGCTGGAGAACGCGTTGATGTCCCACCCGGATGTCGCCGAGGCCGCCGTGGTCGCCGTACCCGACGACAAGTGGGGCGAGCGCCCGCTGGCCACGGTCGTCCTCAAGGAGGGCGCGAGCACCGACTTCGAGACCCTGCGCACCTTCCTCGCCGAGGAGGGCAAGATCGCCCGGTGGCAGCTGCCCGAGCGCTGGACCGTCGTCGAGTCGGTGCCGAAGACGAGCGTGGGCAAGTTCGACAAGAAGGTGCTGCGCCGGCAGTACGCGGAAGGGGAGCTGGACGTCACCAGCCTCTGACCGCTCGGGGGTGGGTGCCGCGGCGGAGCACGCAGGCCCTGGGACACGGGGCCCAGGGCCTGCGTCGTGACTACCAACAGGTGTCCTGGCGCCGTACCGCCGTGGTCACCCACCCCAGCACCAGCCACAGCCCCGCCACCGCGGTGACCCCGCTCCAGCCCCAGTGCCCGAAGGCCAGGCTCGCCAGGGTCGAGGCGAGGGCGCCTCCGGTGAAGCCGGCCACGACATAGGCGGTGTTGGCGGTGGCCGGGGCGGAGGTGGTCGTCAGGGCCAGCGTCTGGTTGGCGACGTGGGAGGCGACCAGGGCGGCGTGGACGGCGACGGCGGCCGCGAACAGCGCGATCAGCGTCTGCCCGCCGAGCCAGAACAGCGGCACGGAGACGGCGGCGAGCAGATACGCGGACCGTACGACCTTCGCGGCGCCGAAGCGGTCGACCAGGCCGCCGGCGAGCGGGGCCACCGCGCTGGCCGTGAGACCGAAGAGCCCGAACAGACCGGCGGTCGCGGTGGACAGACCGTACGCCGGGCCGGTCAGCAGCAGGGCCAGCGAGGTCCACAGTGCGCTCCAGGCGCCGAACATCCCGCCCTGCCGGACGCACGCCCGCCACAGGTCCGGCGAGCTGCGGACGAGTCCGGGCAGCGCGGTCAGGCCGGCGAACAGCGGCCCGGTACGGCGGCGTTGCTCCCTCGGCAGGGCGCGGGCGGTGGCCAGGCCCAGCGCGAGGGTCAGCACGCCGGACCCGGCGAACACCCATCGCCAGCCGAAGGCCTGTCCGGCCAGTGAGCCGACGACCCGGGCCGCGACGATGCCGGTGAACAGGCCGGCGATGACGGCCGCGACATGGCGGGCACGGCGGTGGGCGGGCGCGCGCTCGGCGACGAGCGGGACGAGCAGCTGCGGGATCACGGTCGCCGCGGCGGCCACGAAGACGGCGGCGGCGAGGGCGGCGGTGCCCGGCGCGGCCGCGCCGAGCGCCAGGGCGGCCGTCGTGGCCACGGAGAGCAGGGCGACCAGCGGGCGCCGGTCGACGCGGTCGCCGAGCGGGGCGAAGAAGAGCAGCCCGGCCGCGTAGCCGAACTGGGCGACCGAGGCGATCCAGGTCACGGCCGAGGGGGCGGTGCCGAAGTCGTGGGCGATCAGGGGGAGCAGCGGGGCCGCGAGGTAGATGTTGGCGGCCGTGACGGCGGTGCAGACGGCTATGAGCAGAAGGAAGAGCGGGCCGGAGGCGCCGGCCCGGTCCTGGGCGAGATCCCCGACCTCTGGTGCCTGGCGGGTGGTGGTCGCTGACGGCATGAGCGGAGGCACTCCTTGGGGGCGACTCTAACAACTAACTGGTTGGTTGGATGCTTGGACAGAGTGCACCCGCGGCGGATTCCCTGTCAACCAAATAGTTGGTTACAAGGGCGGTACTCTGGCCGCATGGCAGCAGTCAGGGATCCCGAGGCCACCAAGGCCCGCATCTTCGAGGCGGCGGTCGCCGAATTCGCCCGGCACGGCATCGCGGGCGCCCGCATCGACCGCATCGCGAGCGAGGCCAAGGCCAACAAGCAGCTGATCTACGCCTACTACGGCAACAAGGCGGAGCTGTTCTCGCAGGTCCTGGGCCGGTGCATGGTCGACCTGGCCGCGGCCGTCCCCGTCGACCCGGACGACATCGACGACTGGGTGGACCAGCTGCTCGACTACCACTCCGCCCACCCCGAACTGCTGCGCCTCCTGTTCTGGGAGGGCATCGAGTACGGCACGACCGAGCTCCCCGACGAGCCCGCCCGGCAGGACCACTACCGCCGCAAGGTCGCCGCGCTCAGGGACGGCCAGGACCGGGGCGTCGTCACGGACGCCATTCCGGCCGGCGATCTGCTCATCCTGCTGACCGCCCTGACCAACTGGACGGCGGTGGTCCCGCAGATGCGGCGCATCCTCGCGGGCACCGGAGACACCGACCGAGAGCGCCTGCGCGCCTCGATCAAGGAGGCGGCCCGCAGGCTGTTCGCCTGCTGACCGCCGCCGAGCCGCCCACCGGTCGGTGAACCCGGTCGGTGCCGGACGTGATCGGTGCTGGACCTAGTTGGTGCCGGACCTAGTTGGTGCCGATGCGCGCCAGCAGGTCGACGATCCGGGACTGCACCTCGCCGCTGGTGGACCGCTCCGCGAGGAACAGCACCGTCTCGCCCGAGGCCAGCCGCGGCAGGTCGGCCTGATCGACCGCGGCCGTGTAGACGACGAGCGGGGTGCGGTTGAGCTGCCCGTGTGCGCGCAGCCAGTCGATGATCCCGGTGAACCCGGCCTGCCGCCGGTGCACCTGCATCAGGTCCATCACCACGAGGTTCGGATGGAACTGCCCCGCCAGCGTCACCGCGTCGTCGTCGCTCGCGGCCCGCGCCACCTGCATCCCGCGCCGCTCCAGCGTCGCGGTCAGCGCCAGCGCGATCTCCGCGTGCTCCTCGATCAGCAGCACCCGCGGCGGATGCTGCTCGCTGTCGCGCGGCGCCAGCGCCTTCAGCAGCACGGCGGGATCGGCGCCGTACGCCGCCTCGCGCGTCGCCTGTCCGAGCCCCGCCGTGACCAGCACCGGCACCTCGGCCGCGACCGCTGCCTGGCGCAGCGACTGGAGCGCGGTACGGGTGATCGGCCCGGTCAGCGGGTCCACGAACAGCGCGGCGGGGAAGGCCGCGATCTGCGCGTCGACCTCCTCGCGGGAGTGCACGACGACCGGCCGGTAGCCGCAGTCGCTGAGCGCCTGCTGGGTCGTCACGTCCGGCGCCGGCCACACCAGCAGCCGGCGCGGGTTGTCCAGCGGCTCCGGGGGCAGCTCGTCGTCCAGCGGCTGCGGCCGCGGGGTGTCCGCGATCTCGACGGCCCCGCCGGGACCGTCCAGCGGTTCGGGTCCCTCGGCCGCGTTCGCGTCCGGAGCCCCTATGGCGTACGAGCGTCCGGCGCCCTCGGTGGCCGGGGCGAGCCGGGACTGTCCCGCGAGCGAGGGCTGCGCGGTCGGCTGTCCGGCCGGCGGATGCGGACGGGCCGCCTGCTCCTGTTGCGTCTCCGGGCGCGCGGCCGGGTCGGGCGGTGTGCCCAGCTTGCGCCGGCGGCCGGAACCGCCCGGCGTGTGCGGAGGCGGGGTCGCGGTCGGCTGCTGCACCTGCGCGGCCTGCCGCGAGAACGGCACGCCCTGCCCCAGCGTCCGCACGCTGATGGCCCGCCCCTGAGTGGAGTTCGGGTCGGTCGCGGCCCCCGAGGCCTCGGAGGGCAGGGGCTGGGCCGCCCGCGACGGCCGGCCATTGCTGTGCTCCGGAGGGAGCGGGGTGCCGGGTGCCGGAGTGGCGGTACCGGGCTGCTGCGCCGCGGCGGGTGCCTGCGGGGCGGGGACGCCGGCGCCGGAGGTGTCGTCGGCACCGGGCCACTGCTGCGGGATCGCTGCCGCGGGGGTTCCGGCGGCCGGGGTCGAGGCGGTCTGCGCCGCAGGCGCCTGGCCGGCGGCCGCCTCCGCGGGAAGCGGCTGGGCGGGCCGGTCCGCTGTCGGGGTCCCGGCCGCGGGCGTGTTCTGCCCCGCCGCGGTGGGCACCGGCGAGCCGGGGGTCACCTGGGCGGGAACGGGCCGGCCGGGCGCGGCCTGTGCCGGAACCGGCTGCCCCGGCGGCACGAGCACACCCTGACCTGCGGTGCCCTGCGCGGGCACGGAGGCGTTGGGCACGGATGCGTCGGGCAGGACCGCCTGCTGACCGGGGCCGGCCTGAGCGGCGACACCGGGCTGAGCCGTGACGCCGGTCTGGGCGGGCACGCCGGTCTGGGCGGCGGCATCCGCCTGAGCGGCCACGCCGGGCAGGCCTGCCGGCCCCGCCGGTACGGCCACCTGCCCCGGCTCCTGAGGCTGCACGGCTCCGGGTGCCGGTACCGGTGCCCCGGCGGTCGGGACGGGGACGCCCTGTCCGGCCGTACCCTGCGCCGCAACGCCGGCGCCCGGGGTCGGCTGACCCGAAGCGGCCTGGCCTGCGGCGGCCGGCACGGCCGGCGGAACCTGGCCGGGCTGACCGGTCGGCGCGGGCTGCCCGGGATGTCCGGGAGAAGCCGGTACCGGATCCGTACCCGCCGACTGGGCCACGGTCCGCCGACGGCGACCGGTCGGTGCGGTGGTGGGGTGCGGCTGGGGCGGGGTGTGGTCCTCGGACTGGTCGAGCGGTACGGCGTCATGCCGGCCGTCGTCGCCGGGAACTCCCTCGGCGGGCACGGGCATCCGACCGGGCGCCGGAGCCCGACCGGGCCCGGGCACCTGTAGCTGACCAGGGACCTGCGCCCCCGGAGCGGCACCGCCGGGAGCCACCGGAGCCGTGTCCGCCGGAGCCGTACCTGCGCCCGCACCCATGGCCGTGCTGGTGCCCGCGCCCGTCGCCGGGTCCGCGGAGTCGGGCGAGCGGTCGGCCGCGGCCGGCGGCAGGGCGAAGACCGTACGGGCCCCCGGCTCCTGCGCCGCGGCACGCTCGGCCGCGGCGGCCAGCGCACGCCGGCGCCGTCCGGTCGGCTGGGCGCCCTCGGCCGTATCGGGCTGTGCCGACTCGGTGCCGGCCGCGGGCAGTGCGGGCGGCAGGGCGGCCTGCGGCTCGTCGGCGCGCCGGGCCCGGCGTCCCGTGGCGGGTGCGGGCACGCCCTGCGGCGGTACGGCGGCGCCGAGCCCGTTGCCCGCGGCGGCCGTTCCCGCGGCATGCTCCGCCGCCGTCACCACGGCGCCCTCGGCCACGTCCTCACCGTCACCGGCGCCACCGGCGTCACTCTCGGCGGGGCGTCCGCGCCGCCGCCCGGTCCCGGTGTTGCCGGTCGGCGCGGTCTCCGCGCCCTCGCCCGGGACCGGATCCGCCGCCTCGCCACTCGCCGTCGCACGCCTGCGGCGCCGGCCGGTCGGCGCGGACGCCTCCGCCTCGCCGCCACCGGGCTCCCCGGACTCACCGGGAACGTCGCTCTCCAGGAAGGCGTCCGTGGAGGCCCGCCGGGCCCGCCGCCGTCCACCGCCGGAACCCTGTTCGGCGAGGCCGGCGCCCTCGGTGCCTTCGGCGGAGGAGTCCTCGGCGTCCGGCACCAGGTCGGCGACCGCGCCGGCTCCGCCGCCGAGCGGTACTTCGAGCACGTACGCGCTGCCGCTCATGCCCGGCACCTCGTGGGTCTGGAGCACACCGCCGTGCGCCCGCACGATCCCGCGCACGATCGGCTCGTGCACCGGGTCTCCCCCGGCGTACGGCCCGCGCACCTCGATCCGTGCGACCTCACCGCGCTGCGCGGCCGCGACCACGACGGTGTTGTCCAGATAACCGCCCGCGGAGACGGGAGCGTTGCCGGTGGCGTCCACGCCCGCCACGTCCGCCACAAGATGGGCGAGCGCGGTCGCGAGCCGCTGCGGGTCGACCTCGGCCTCGATGGGCGGCGCGTGCACGGCGAACTGCACGCGCCCCGGCCCGATCAGTTCGACGGCCCCGTCCACACCGGCGGCCACGACGGCGTCGAGCATCACCTTCGTACGGGTGATGTCCTCGGTGCCGGTGTCCAGGCGCTGATAGCCGAGGACGTTGTCGATGAGGGTGGTGATGCGCGAGTACCCGGCCGAGAGGTGGTGCAGCACCTGGTTGGCCTCGGGCCACAGCTGCCCGGCGTCGTCCGCGGCCAGGGCGGACAGGTCGCGCCGCAGCTCGTCCAGAGGCCCGCGCAGGGACCGGCCGAGCAGCGTGAGCAGCTGCTCGTGGCGCCCGGCGAGGGCCTCGTACCGGTCCTTCTCCCGCTCGCCGAGCGCGGCGTACCGCTCCTCGCCGGACGCCAGCTCCTCCTGGTGCCGCTCGCGCAGTTCGTCGAGTTCGGTGACGTGCTGCTGGCGCAGCGCGGTCAGGTCGGAGGCGTGCTCCTCGGTGAGCCGCTCCACCTCCTCGGCCTGCGCCTTCTCCAGCGCGGCCTTCTCCTCGGCGAGGGCGTCGTAGGGCCGCCGGTCGGTGAAGGTCATGACGGCGCCGACGAGCTGGTCGCCGTCGCGCACGGGCGCGGTGGTCAGATCGACCGCGACCTTCTCCTTGCCCTTGGACCACATCACCTGCCCGCGCACCCGGTGCTTGCGCCCGGAGCGCAGGGTGTCGGCGAGCGGCGACTCCTCGTACGGGAAGGGGGAGCCGTCGGCGCGGGAGTGCAGCACGAGGGTGTGCAGCTCCTTGCCGCCCAGCTCACCGGCCCGGTACCCCAGTATCTGGGCGGCGGCCGGATTGACGAGCACGATCCGCCCGTCGGTGTCGGTCCCCACGACACCCTCCGAGGCCGCCCGCAGGATCATCTCGGTCTGCCGCTGCGAACGGGCCAGCTCGGCCTCGGTGTCCACGGTCCCGGACAGGTCGCGGACGACGAGCATCAGCAGCTCGTCCCCGGTGTAGCCGTAACCGTCGTACGCCTGCTGACCGTTCTCCAGGTTCGCGCTCGTGACCTCGACCGGGAACTCGGTCCCGTCCGTCCGCCGCGCGATCATCCGCGTCGGCTTGGTCCGGCCGCCCGGGTCCATGTGATCGGGGCGCCGCATGGAGCCGGGGATGAGCCTGGAGTCGAACTGCGGCAGCAGGTCGAGCAGGCCGCGCCCGACGAGCGCGGTCCCCGGCGCCTCGAAGGCCTCCAGGGCGATGGTGTTCGCGTTGACGACGGTTCCGTTGGCGTTGACCAGGACCAACGCGTCGGGCAGCGCGTCGAGTATGGCTGCGAGGCGAGCAGCGCCTCGGGATGGCCTGCTGCTCACGAGACGCTTCCTCCCTGTTACCGCACCTTGCCGACCGCTCGGGCCATCTTGCCAAGCGGCCCGCAGCGTGTCACGCGAGGGAGTCTAAGGGCACGGGTTGCGCTCGCGACGCCGGATGAGAGGGAGGTCGCACGGGGAAGTGACGACGAACATGTGACCGTATCCGCCCCTTCCGCGGTCGGCCCCGTCCCAGCTCCGCGAGACCTTCGCCGGACCTTTGCGGGACCTGTACGACATCGGTGACCCCGCCGGAGGCGCCTTGGACCGCGCACCGTGTACGGCCGAAAATCGCCGGTGCCCGGGTGCCGCCCATGCCGTGCTCTTGCCGGGCCTTTGCCGGGTTCTTGCCGGGCCCGCGCCGTCGGGGCCCGCGCCGGGCCTGCGCCGTCGGGCCCGCGCCGCCGGGCCCGCGCCGGGTCTACACGGGCGAGCCGATCCTCGGCAGGTAGGGCACCATCCGGTCCCACCGCCCGATCTCGCACCCGTTGCTGCGGTCGTACGAGGCGTCGACCGGCCGCCCCGCCCAGACGCCGGTGACATGGGCGGTGGCCGGACCGCCGTAGAGCATGGTGCAGGTGCTGCCCGGGGCCACCGGGGCGAAGGTGTCCCGCCCCCACCGCGTGTGCTCGTCGAGGACCCGGCAGGCGCCCGCCACGTCCGGGTGATCCCCGGCCGCGGGGTGACAGGACACGTCGTACGTCCCGTCCAGCCCGGCGCCGGCGTTCCGCACGACGACGGTGAGGTGATCACCGGCCCGGTCCTCGGGCCGGACGGGCGGGGGGCCGGCGGGCGCGGCCGCGGCGGGTACGGCGGCGAGGGCGATCAGGGACGAGACCGAGACGGCGGCGAGGGACGGCTTCAGGGCGCCGCGCGCGACGGCCGACAGGACAGAGACCATGCCCTGCCCAACGCCCACGGCACCCGGACGTTGCGCCCGGCCTGCCGTCCGCCGCCTCGCCGGGCGAAGCCCTTTGCTCTGCGGGCCTTGCGCCTAGTACCGTGGGGGGCGATTGGTGACACCGCGCTCGACTGTGTCATCATCTGCACGCACCAATCGCGCGCTCGCGTGAGTGGTTGTGCTGGAGGCGTCGCCTAGTCCGGTCTATGGCGCCGCACTGCTAATGCGGTTTGGGACGCAAATCCCATCGAGGGTTCAAATCCCTCCGCCTCCGCACTTGATACCGAAGCCCCGGTCCTCAGGACCGGGGCTTCGGCGTTGTTCCGACCCGCGCGCCTCGCCGCTGCCTCCGCGCTCCATCCCCGGCCTCATCAGCGTTTCCGCAGGTCGCAAGGGGTATGCGAATCGGATTTCACATGACGGCGGCAGTCATGTAATGTTCTTCCTGTCGCCGCGAGCGGGCCGGAAGGGCCGGGAGCGGAAAGACAAGAACAAAAGAACAAGCACTCGTAGCTTAACGGATAGAGCATCTGACTACGGATCAGAAGGTTGCAGGTTCGAATCCTGCCGAGTGCACAGAGATCAGAGGCCCCGGAGAAATCCGGGGCCTCTGGCGTTTTCGGGGCGGCTCGGAGAGAGCCTGCTTTCCCGGCGGCCGGGAGCGAGCTGTGCTGCGCAGAGTGACGCGGCACCACGCGTGACCGGTCGGCCCGAAGCGGCTCACGCGTGGTGCGGAACGGCCCGGAGGATCCGGATCGGACAAAGGCCCTGGAGCGGTCCGGGGCCTTTGGCGTTCGGGGTCAGCACTCCTCTTCCGGGTCGTTCCTGTTCAGCTTCTCCAGGTACTCGTGGGCCAGGGCGGTGGCGCGGGTGAACCAGTCGGTGATGACGGCCAGTTCCCCGGGGCCGTAGTCGGCGAACAGGGCCGTGAGGCGTTTGTAGTGGCCCGCGTACACCGCCTCGACACGGGTCACGGCGGCCGGCACGGCGGCCACGCGGACCCGGCGGCGGTCGGCGGGGTCGGGCCGGCGGGTGACGTAGCCGGCGCGTTCGAGGCGGTTGAGGATGCCGGTCACCGCGCCCGTGGTGACGTGCGCGCGGGCCGCGAGGTCGCCGGCCGTGAGCAGGTTCTCCCCGGCCTCCAGGACGAAGGCGAAACAGGTGAGGTCGGTGACGTTCAGTCCCAGCCGCCGGGCCAGTTCCTGCTGTCCGATCACGTGGGCGGCGATGAGGTGGTCCATCGCCGACAGCGCCTGTGCCGGGGTGGCGGGCGGTCGGGGCGTGCCGTCCATCTGTTCAAATCCCTTAGCTCGTGAGATATTCGGTTGAGTAAATTGCTTAGTCCGTGAGGGAATCTTGTCCCTGGAGGCGGCTCCATGAGTCTGTACGACGAGGGTCACACGGTCGCCGGTTGGACCGGCGTCGGTATCGCGACCGTCGGAAGCGCTGTGGTGGGTCTGGGCGTGTGCACGGTCTCCGTGCCGGCCCTCGTGGGCGGGCTGGCGATCGTGGGCGTGAGCGTCCTGGTCACCTGGGCCCTTCATCTGTCCGGCTGGGGCAAGCCGCCGGGGGTGCGGCCGCGGGAGCAGTGGGGGATGCGCGTCCGGGACACTCAGGTTCGGCAGGGACACGCCGGGTGCGTCGGCTGCCGGCTGGCCGGGCGGGGGCGGCCTGCGGTGACCGCGGCGCGGCGGCCCGCGGTCCCGGGGGAGACGGGCGCCGAATCGGTGGCCGTGTCGTCCATCGAGTGAACGTACCGCCGGCCGCGGGCCGGACCGAGGGCGGATCGCGTCCCCCGGCCGTGCCTGCGGGCCGTGCGTACCTCGTTGTCGGACGGGCCGTCCGTACTTCGTTGTCGGACCCGCCTCCTAGGCTCATGGGTGATGGCACACGTGTGGACATGCTCGGGGCTGCGCTGGACGCCGGACGGCCCCGCGCTGGTGTGGGACGGCGGGCGGCGCAGCGCGCTGCCGTGGGGGAAGCGGGTCGCGTTCGCCGTGGCGGACGGCTCGGTGCGACGGTGTGCCGGGGCGCGGGGGCATGCCTGCCCGGTGCGGGCCACGGTGCCGGGGCGGAGCACGGGGGCCCGGTGCGAGGAGTGCGCGCGGCTGGACCGGGCGCACTCCGTGGCCGCCGACACCCTCGCCGACGATCCGCGGCCCTACCGCGTCTATCTGGCCTGGTTCGGCCCCGGCATGGTCAAGGTCGGGATCACCGCCGTCGAGCGGGGGCCGGCGCGGCTGCTGGAGCAGGGCGCCGTCTGTTTCACCTGGCTGGGCACGGGTCCGCTGATGGCCGCACGCCGGACCGAGGAACTGCTGCGGGCCGCCCTCGGGGTCCCGGACCGGATCGCGTACGCCGACAAGAGGGCCGTGCGGGCGGCGCTGCCGGGGACGCAGACCGAGCGGTCCGCCGAGGTACGGGAGTTGCACGCGCGGGCCGTCGCGCTCGACGCATGGCCCGAGTCATTGACCCGGGAGCCGTGCCGACCGGTCGATCATGCGGGCCGCTTCGGGCTCTCCGGTGTGCCGGCGGCCGTCGGTGACGTCGTCGAGCTGGTACCGGGCGGGGCCGTCGGCGGTGAGCTGGTCGCGGCCGCGGGACCCGATCTGCATCTGGCCGTCGCCGGGCGCGGGGTCGTCGTCCTCGACACCCGGCTGATGACCGGGTGGGGGCTCGCCCCGCTGCCCGAGGCGGCCGACGCGTTCACCGTCCCGGTGCGGGGGTTCAGACGGGAGCAGGACGGGCTGTTCTGACGCGCACGCGCCACGGCCCGAAGAGCGAAGGTCAAGACTTGGATCCCGTACGGATCCCTTTGGGCAAGGCCCATGGACCCGCGCGGGCGCCTTCGGTCATCGTGGCCGACATGAGCGATCAGCCCGTTGCCCCTGTCGGCCCCGCCCCCGCCTCCGCCCACGAACCCCCTTACTACGCCGTCGTGTTCACCTCCACCCGCACCGGCCGCGACCCAGACGGATACGCCGACTCCGCCCGCCGCCTCTCCGAGCTGGTGCGGGACGTCCCCGGCTTCCTCGGAGAGGACTTCGCCCACACCCCCGGCGGACTGGCCGTCTCCGTCGCCTACTTCCGGGATCTCGCCGGGATCGAGGAGTGGCGCCGGCACCCCGAGCACCTCGCCGCCAAAGAGCGCGGGCGGGAACGGTGGTACGAGCAGTACGTGATCCACATCGCCCGGGTCGAGCACAGCCACGGGTTCACGCGTACGTGAGCACCTCCCAGGCGTTCCCTGAGAAGCGCCTGTGTGTTTCTCAGGGAAATCACAGACATGTGAAAGGGCGCTCTCAGAGGGCCCCGACAAGGTGTCCACCATGACCACGACCTCGCCCCAGGGGCGCACCGAACTGCTGAGGCCGGACGGGAGCCCCGTCCGAGTGCTTGTGGTGGACGACGAGTTGTCGATCACCGAACTGCTGAGCATGGCTCTTCGTTACGAGGGCTGGCAGATCAGGAGTGCGGGGGACGGGCAGGGCGCCCTGCAGACCGCCCGCGAGTTCCGGCCCGACGCCGTCGTCCTGGACATGATGCTGCCCGACATGGACGGGCTGACCGTCCTCGGCCGGCTGCGCCGCGAACTGCCGGACGTGCCCGTCCTCTTCCTGACCGCCAAGGACGCCGTCGAGGACCGTATCGCCGGACTCACCGCGGGCGGCGACGACTACGTCACCAAGCCCTTCAGCCTGGAAGAGGTCGTGGCGCGGCTGCGCGGGCTCATCCGCCGGTCCGGGGCCGCCGACCGCCGGTCCGACTCCGTGCTCGTCGTCGGGGACCTGACCCTGGACGAGGACAGCCACGAGGTCTCGCGGGCCGGGGAGTCCGTCCACCTCACCGCCACCGAGTTCGAACTGCTGCGCTTCCTCATGCGCAATCCACGGCGTGTGCTCAGCAAGGCGCAGATCCTGGACCGCGTGTGGTCGTACGACTTCGGCGGCCAGGCCAACGTGGTCGAGCTGTACATCTCCTACCTGCGGCGGAAGATCGACGCCGGCCGGGAGCCCATGATCCACACCCGGCGTGGCGCCGGCTATCTGATCAAGCCCGCCGCCTCATGACAGGGCGACGACGGCCGCGTCCGCAGAAGCGGCATGGGGGTCCCCCCGATCGAGTGAAGCCGAGAGTGGGGAAGGGACAGCCGCGCACCCTGCGGACCCGGCTCGTCGTCGCGTCCGTGGTGCTGATCGCCGTGGTGTGCGCGGTGATCGGGACGGTGACGACGCTGGCGCTGCGCACGCATCTGTACGCGCAGCTGGACGGCCAGCTGCGCGAGGTCGGGGCCCGGGCGTCCGGGCAGTTCGGTCCGCCCGGCCAGGGCAAGGACGCCATCGGGCCCGGCGGTCGGCCGAGCGGACAGCAGAGCGGCCATCCGGTCGATCTCACTCAGTTCGTCAGCCGCGCGCCGCAGCCTTCGCAGCACACGCTCGTGGCCGAGGTGGAGAACGGCGACACGACCGACGGCAAGGTCGGCCACAAGTCCGACGACGACTTCTCGATGAGCGCCAAGCCGCTGACCAAGGCGCAGCTCGCGGCTCTGGACACCGTCCCCCGTGACAACGGCAAGCACACCGTGGACATCCCCGGCCTGGGCAGTTACCGCGCGCAGTACGTCAGCGGGCCCAACGGCACCTACTACGTCGCCATCCCGACCAAGGAGACCGACGACAACATCAACACGCTGATCCTCGTCGAGATCAGCGTCACCGCCGCCGGGCTCGTCGCCGCCGGTATCGCCGGGTACGTCCTCGTCGGTGTCGCCACCCGCCCGCTGCGCAAGGTCGCCGCCACCGCCACCCGGGTCTCCGAACTCACCCTGCACACCGGCGAGGTGAACCTCAGCGAGCGCGTCCCGGAGTCCGAGTGCGACCCGCACACCGAGGTCGGCCAGGTGGGCGCCGCCCTCAACCGCATGCTCGACCATGTGCACGGCGCCCTGCACGCCCGCCAGCAGAGCGAGACGCGGGTGCGGCAGTTCGTCGCCGACGCCAGCCACGAACTGCGGACCCCGCTCGCTTCCATCCGCGGATACGCCGAGCTGACCCGGCGCGGGCGGGAACAGGTCGGGCCCGACACCCGGCACGCCCTCGGGCGGATCGAGTCCGAGGCCGGCCGGATGACCTTCCTGGTGGAGGACCTGCTGCTGCTCGCCCGGCTCGACGCCGGGCGCCCGCTGCAGTTCGAGCAGACCGACCTCATCCCGCTCGTCGTGGACACCATCAGCGACGCCCGTGCGGCCGGCATGGACCACAACTGGCGGCTCGACCTGCCCGACGAGCCCGCACCGGTGTCCGCGGACGCGGCACGCCTGCAGCAGGTGCTCGTCAACCTGCTGGGCAACGCCCGCAACCACACCCCGCCGGGGACGACCGTCACCGCGCGCGTGCAGCGGCGCGGGCCCTGGATGTGCATCGACGTCGAGGACAACGGGCAGGGGATCCCGCCGGACCTGCTGCCGCATGTCTTCGAGCGGTTCGCGCGCGGGGACTCCGCGCGCTCCCGGGCCACCGGTTCCACCGGCCTGGGCCTTGCCATCGTGCAGGCCGTCGCGGCCGCGCACGGCGGTGCCGTGACCGTGGACAGCGTTCCGGGCCGCACGGTGTTCACCGTGCATCTGCCCGCGCTCGCCCCGGCCCTGCCGCACCCCGCGCCCGAAAGCGCCTGGCAGGTGCACTCACAGGCACAGCACAGCGCCACCACATCGGTGCAACAGGGCGCCTGACGAGAGTCGGTTCATGCGAACCGACTCTTCTCCCGGCACCCTGCCGGCGCGGGAGCACCTCCCGGCCACAGACGCCGGTACGCCTGTCCTGGACGTAGTGATCCCCGTCTACAACGAGGAGAAGGACCTCCAGCCGTGCGTGCTCAGACTGCACGAGCACCTCGCGCGCACCTTCCCGTACCCCTTCCGCATCACGATCGCGGACAACGCGTCGACGGACGCCACCCCGCTGGTGGCGGCGCGGCTGGAGGCGGAGATCCCCGAGGTCGCCGCCTTCCGGCTGGACCAGAAGGGCCGCGGGCGCGCCCTCAGGACCGTGTGGTCCGCGTCCGCGGCGCCGATCCTCGCCTACATGGACGTCGATCTGTCCACCGACCTCAACGCCCTGCTGCCGCTGGTGGCGCCGCTGATCTCGGGCCACTCGGACCTGGCGATCGGCTCCCGGCTCGCCCGCGCGTCCCGGGTCGTACGCGGCCCCAAGCGGGAGTTCGTCAGCCGGGCCTACAACCTGATCCTGCGCGGCTCGCTGCAGGCCCGCTTCTCGGACGCGCAGTGCGGCTTCAAGGCGATACGCCGTGATGTCGCCCAGGTGCTGCTGCCGCTGGTGGAGGACACCGGCTGGTTCTTCGACACCGAGATGCTGGTGCTGGCCGAACGGGCGGGGCTCAGGATCCACGAGGTGCCGGTCGACTGGGTCGACGACCCGGACTCCACCGTGCACATCGTGAGGACCGCGACCGACGACCTCAGGGGCGTGTGGCGCATCGGCAAGGCCCTGGCCACCGGTTCACTGCCGCTGGACCGGCTCACCCGGCCCTTCGGCGACGACCCGCGCGACCGCGAGATCCAGGACGTGCCCAAGGGGCTCGCCCGCCAGCTCGTCGGGTTCTGCGTGGTAGGCGGCCTGTCCACCCTCTTCTACCTGCTCCTCTACAGCGCCTTCCGGCAGCTCTCCGGCGCGCAGGTCGCCAACGCGCTCGCCCTGCTCGTCTCGGCGGTCGCCAACACGGCAGCCAACCGCCGGCTGACCTTCGGGGTGCGCGGCCGGGGCGGCGCCGTGCGGCACCAGGCGCAGGGCCTGGTCGTCTTCGGCATCGGACTCGCCCTGACCAGTGGCTCCCTGGCCGCCCTGAACGCGGCCACCGGCAACCCGGCGCACTCCACCGAGCTGGCCGTCCTCATCGCCGCCAACCTCGCGGCGACCGTCCTGCGCTTCCTGCTCTTCCGCGCCTGGGTGTTCCCGGACCGCCAGGAGCCCGGCCGGGACTCGGCGGTGGTCGCGGCGCACCACCCCGCCGCGCCCGCCCACCGCACGACGGCTCCGTACGGACCGCTCCCGCAGCGCCCGATGCCGTACGGGCAGGAGCACCAGCACCAGTACCGGCAGGAGCACCGGCAGGAGTACGAGCAGGAGTACGAGCAGGAGTACCGGCAGGAGTACGAGCAGGAGTACGAGCAGGAGTACGAGCAGCCGTACCAGACCACCCAGGTCCGCGCCGGTGAGGCCGCGGACGGCAACTGGAGGGACGCCACCATGCGGCTGCAGCCGGTGCGCCCTCACGACACCGACCCGGGGGAGCCCCGATGACCACCCATTACGACCGGCCGGCCCAGCAGGACGACCCCGCCGCCTGGGGCCCGCCGCCCACGGCACCCCCGCGGGCCCCGGAGCCCGCCGGGCCCGGGCGGCCCTTCGCCCGCAGAGTGTGGCGCGGCCGCCCCGAGGACCCGCGCTGGGCGCGCCCGGCCTTCCTCGGCCTGCTCGCCGTCACTCTCGTCACCTACCTGTACAACCTCAGCGCCTCCGGCTACGCCAACTCCTTCTACTCGGCGGCCGTCCAGGCGGGCAGCACGTCCTGGAAGGCGTTCTTCTTCGGTTCGCTGGACGGCGGCAACGCCATCACCGTGGACAAGCCCTCGGCCTTCATGTGGCCGATGGAGCTGTCGGTCAGGATCTTCGGCCTGAACTCCTGGGCGATCCTCACCCCCGAGGTCCTCATGGGCGTGGGCACGGTGGCGGTCGTGTACGCGGGGGTACGGCGCCGGTTCAGCCCCGCTGCCGGTCTGGTCGCGGGCGCGGTGCTCGCGCTCACCCCCGTCGCCGCGCTGATGTTCCGGTTCAACAACCCGGACGCGCTGCTGGCCCTGCTGATGGCGCTGGCCTGCTATTTCGTCGTACGGGCCGTCGAGGACGGGCGGACGAGGTGGCTGGTGTGGGCGGGGGTCGCGATCGGCTTCGCGTTTCTCGCCAAGACGCTGCAGGCGTTCCTGATCCTGCCGCCGCTGGCCGTCGTCTACGCGGTGTGCGGTCCGGTGAGGCTGCGGAGGCGGCTGGCGCAGCTGGGCCTGGCGACCGTCGCGCTCGTCGTGGCCGGCGGCTGGTGGGTCGCGATCGTCGAACTGTGGCCGGCCTCCTCCCGCCCCTACATCGGGGGTTCGCAGAACAACAGCTTCCTCGAGCTGACCTTCGGCTACAACGGCCTCGGCCGGATCAACGGCGACGAGACCGGCAGCGTGGGCGGCGGCGGTGGCGGTGGCGGTGGCGGCGCGGGCGGCACCGGCCGCTGGGGCGCCACCGGCTGGGAGCGGATGTTCAGCGACGAGATCGGCAGCCAGATCTCCTGGCTGCTCCCGGCCGCGCTGATCCTGCTGGCCGCGGGCCTGTGGGCGACCCGGAAGGCACGGCGTACGTCCGTCACGCGCGCCTCGTTCCTGGTGTGGGGCGGCTCGCTGCTGATCACGATGGTCGTCTTCAGCTACATGGCGGGCATCTTCCACCAGTACTACACGGTGGCCCTCGCCCCCTATCTCGCGGCCGTCACCGGCATGGGCGCCGGGCTGCTGTGGGAGAAGCGCAAGGAGACCTGGGCGTCGATCGTGCTGGCCGCCGCCGTGGTGGCCGCGGCCGCCTGGGGCTACGTCCTGCTCAACCGCACCTCCGGCTATCTGCCCTGGCTGAAGTGGCTGGTCCTGGTCGGCGGGCTCGCGGCCGCGTTCGGCCTGGTCTTCGCCGGCCGCCTCTCGCGGCAGCTCGCCCTCGGCGCGGCGGCGGTGGGCCTGCTGGCGGCGCTGGCCGGTCCGACGGCGTACACCCTCAGCACGGTGAACTCCGCGCACACCGGCTCCATCCCGACGGCCGGCCCGGCGGGCGCGAGCATGATGGGCTTCGGCGGCGGCCGTCCGGGTGGCGGCCAGGGCGGCGGAACGCGCGGCGGTTTCGGCGGCGGAATGCCGGGCCAGGGTCAAGGCCAGGGCCGGCAGAACGGCAACGGGACCCTGCCGGGCGGCCAGGGCCAGGGCTTCCCGGGCGGGGGCTTGCCCGGGGGCGGCATGCCGGGGCAGAACGGCAACAGCCAGGGGCAGGGCCAGGGGCAGCAGAACGGCAACGGCTTCCCCGGAGGCGGCCGTATGGGCGAAGGCGGCCGTATGGGCGGCGGAGGTGCCGGCGGCCTGCTGAACGGCGCGAACGTCAGCTCCGCGGCGAAGCAGCTGCTGGAGAAGGACGCGGGGAAGTACACCTGGGTCGCCGCGTCCGTCGGCTCCCAGAACGCCGCGAGCTACCAGCTGGCCACCGGTGATCCGGTCATGGCGATCGGCGGCTTCAACGGCACCGACCCGTCCCCGACCCTGGCCCAGTTCAAGAAGTACGTGGCGGAAGGAAAGATCCACTACTTCATCGCCGGCGGTGGCTTCGGCGGGGGCGGGGGCGGTGGTGGCAACAGCGGCACCGGGTCCCGGATCTCGTCGTGGGTCGAGAGCAACTTCAAGAAGGTGACGGTCGGTTCGGCCACCTTCTACGACCTCACCCGGAAGGCGAGCAGCTGACCGGGCAAGCGACCGACCGGCTGACCGAGTAGCCCGGCCGAAAGTCGATGTACACCGTATAGCAGCCGCTATACGGTGTACAGCATGTCCACCTCCCAAGGCCACCCCCAGCGCTGGCTGATCCTCGGCGTCATCTGTCTCGCCCAGCTCACCGTGCTGCTCGACAACACCGTCCTGAACGTGGCCATCCCCTCGCTCACCCGCGAGCTGCACGCGGCCACCTCCGACATCCAGTGGATGATCAACGCCTACTCCCTGGTGCAGTCCGGCCTGCTGCTCACCGCGGGCAGCGCCGCCGACCGCTACGGCCGCAGGAAGATGCTGCTCGCGGGGCTCGCGCTGTTCGGCGTCGGCTCCCTGGTGGCCGGACTCGCCCACTCCACCGGCCAGTTGATAGCCGCCCGGGCGGGCATGGGGATCGGCGGGGCCCTGCTGATCACCACCACGCTCGCCGTGGCGATGCAGATCTTCGCGCCCGGGGAACAGCCCAAGGCGATCGGCATCTGGAGCGCGGTCAACGCGCTGGGCTTCGCGGTCGGCCCGCTCATCGGCGGCTTCCTGCTGAACCACTTCTGGTGGGGCGCGATCTTCCTGGTCAACATCCCGGTCGCGGCGCTCGGGCTGGTCGCGGTGGCGATCCTCGTACCCGAGTCGAAGAGCCCGCGCGGCGACCGCCCGGACCTGCTGGGTGCGCTGCTGTCGACCATCGGCATGGCCGCTCTGGTCTTCGCGGTCATCTCCGGCCCCGGTCATGGCTGGACCTCGCCGCGCGTGCTCGGTACCGCGGCCGTGGCGGTCGTGGTGCTCGCGCTGTTCGCGTACTGGGAGAGCCGGGTCGAGGAGCCGATGCTCGATCTCCACTTCTTCCGGGACCGCAGGTTCACCGGAGCGGTCGCGGGTGCGGTGCTCATCACCTTCGGGATGGGCGGGGCGCTGTTCCTGCTGACCCAGCACCTGCAGTTCGTGCTCGGGTACGGGCCGCTGGAGGCGGGGCTGCGGACCGCTCCGCTGGCGCTGTCGGTCGTGCTGCTCAACTTCACCGGGCTGTCGGCGAGGTGGGTCCGGCGGCTGGGCACGCCGGTGTCGATAGCGCTCGGGATGGTGCTGATGGCGGCGGGGCTGGTCTCCATCGCCGAGGTCGCCTCCGGTGGCTACGCGGGGACGCTGGTCGGGCTGTTGCTGATGGGGGCGGGATGCGCTGTCGCCAACCCGGCCATGGCGCACGCCATCATGAGCGCGATTCCTCCGGAGAAGGCGGGGGTCGGGGCGGGGATCAACGGCACGCTCGCCGAGTTCGGCAACGGGCTCGGGGTTGCCGTTCTGGGGGCCGTGCTCAGCTCTTCGGTGGCGTCCGGGAAGTCGTTGTCGGCCGGGCTCGGAGCGGGGCAGCTGGTGGGGGCGGTTGCCGTGCTGGTGGGCGGGGCTGTCGCGGCGGGGCTTTTGCGACGGGCTGAGCGGAGTGTCGCCTAGGAGTCCGGGGGATGGGTATGTGTGCGGCTGCGGGTCGTCCGTGGTTGATCGCGCCCACGCGGCGGAGCCGCGCATCGAGCACGGTCCCGCGCCCCTTCGGTGTCTAGCATCTTTGAAAAGTGGCCGTGGTTTTCGAGAAAGGTGCGCCGATGGCGAAGGACGATGCGCAGTCGGTGCGGGCCAGTGTGTGGCTGGCGGGGGAGGCGCGGCGCGGCGGGCGCAGTGCGCAGCCCTCGGGGCTCGACCGGGAGCGGATCACCGCCGTGAGCGTGCGGCTGCTGGATGCCGAGGGGCTGGCGAAGGTCTCCATGCGGCGGCTGGCCGCCGAGCTGAACGTCACCGCGATGTCCTTGTACTGGTACGTGGACACCAAGGAGGACCTGCTCGAACTCGCCCTGGACGCGGCCTTCGGCGAGCTGCGGCTGCCCGTGGCCGGGGACGGGGGCGACTGGCGGGAGCAGCTGCGGGCGCTGGCCACCGAGTACCGGGCGCTGCTGGTGCGCCACCCCTGGCTGTCGCCGCTGGCCGGCCGGTACCTGAACATCGGCCCCAACGCGCTCGCCTTCTCCCGCAGCGTGCAGCGCGTCATCCGGCGCGCCGGGCTGCCGACGCACCGGGTGATGGGCGCGATCTCGGCCGTGTTCCAGTTCGTGTACGGCTACGGCACGCTGGAGGGCCAGTTCATGTCCCGGATCGCGGACTCCGGTCTGACCCCGGACGACTACTTCCAGCAGGCCATGAGGTCGGCGCGGGAGGACCCCGAGGCCGCGGACGTTCTCCAGGAGTCCCAGGAGATCATGGACGCCCGCGGCGGGGACACGGTCGCCGAGATGATGGACCGGGACTTCACCTTCGCCCTGGACCTGCTGGTCGCCGGGATCGAGGCGATGGTCGAGCGGGGCTGACTACTCGGCGGCCGGCCGCGCCGGAAAGCCGCCGGTCGCCACCGGTCCCCACCGCTCGGGTGTCACACGGATGATGGACTTGCCCTGCTTGACCATCGCCTCGCGGTACTCGTCCCAGTCGGGGTGCTCGCCGGCGATGTTGCGGTAGTACTCCACCAGGGGCTCGACGGAGTCGGGGCTGTCGACGACCTCGGCGGTGCCGTCGATCTGGACCCAGGGGCCGTTCCACTCGTCGCTCAGGACGATCAGGCTGACCCGCGGGTCCCTCCTGGCGTTGCGGGTCTTGGCGCGCTCGGGGTAGGTGGAGACCACGATCCGGCCACAGTCGTCGACCCCGCAGGTCAGCGGGGAGCCCTGGGGGCTGCCGTCGGCCCGCCGGGTGAGCAGGATGGCGCGGTGGCGGGGGCGTACGAAGTCCAGCAGGCCGGCCTGCGATACACGGGTGTTCGTCGCGATGTTCGGTGCCATGGGCGCAGCCTAGGGCGAGGACGGCTCTCTGAGCCTGACCCTGTCGGGCACAGGCTCAGACGGTCAGGGCCTCGGCCGGGTCGTCGTACACCGGGACGTCCCGGCGCACTCCGGTCAGGGTCAGGACGCGGCTCGGCAGGCCCTCAGGGCGGGCGGCCACCCGGACCTCGGTGTGCGGGCACAGCAGCCGTCGGACGTCGTGGATCAGGTGGGCGCCCTGGGAGTCCATGAACCCGGTGCGGGTCAGGTCCAGCACCAGCAGACGCAGCCGGCGGGCGTGGGCGACCGAGACGATGCGGGCGTACAGGAGGGGTGCGCTGCACACGTCGATCTCCGGCGGAAGCGTGAGCAGGCTGCGGCCGGGCAGGTCGCGGGCCGCGCACGAGGACGGGAGGAAGGTCACGGCGGCACTTTCACCTGGCGGGCGGACGGTGGTCTCGGGTTCCGCTTGCGACGGTCCCATTTGACCATGGCCCACCGGGCGGTGGAAGCAGCCCGGTGGGCCGGCGCCGGATGATCGCCACTTCACCGCAATGGAGCAGGACGGTGCCCGCCCGGCGGCCCGCGGATGTCAGACGGCGGGCAGGGAGTCGCCCTGGACCGCCTGGATGTCCAGCTCGACCCTCAGGGTCGTGCCGATGGCGGCGATGCCCGCCTGGAGGACCTGGTTGTAGTTCATCGCGAAGTCCTCGCGGTGCAGTTCGGCGGTGGCGCGGAACGCGGCGCGGGTGCCGCCCCACGGGTCGGAGCCGGTGCCGAGGTAGGCCAGGTCCAGGTCGACCGGCCGGACGACCCCGTGCATCGCCAGCTCGCCGTGGACCGTCCAGCGGTCCGGTCCGGCCTGGGTCAGGCCGGTCGAGCGGAAGGCGATCTCCGGGTGCCGCTCGACGTCCAGGAAGTCCGCGGACCGCAGGTGCGTGTCGCGCATCGCGTTGCCGGTGTCGACCGACGCGGCCCGGATCACCGCCTCCACGCGGGACTCGGTGACGTCGTCCGGGGCGATCTCGATGCTCCCGGCGAACTCCGAGAACCGGCCGTGCACGCTGGAGATCCCCAGGTGCTGGGCGACGGCGGCGACGGAGGAGTGCACCGGGTCGATGGTCCAGGAGCCGGGCGGCGGCAGCTCGGTGCCGCCCTGCCGGGCCAGCGTCACCGTGCCGACCTCGGCCCGTCCGCCGGCGGTGACGATCGCGCTGGAGGCGGCGGGCGCGTACCCGACGGCCGTCACGATCACCGTGTACGCCCCCGGTACCAGCTCGGTGGCGTCCCGCACGGTCCCCTCGGGGTCCGTCTCGGCGCGCAGCACCTGGCTGCCGGTCGTGTCGGTCACCGTGACGACCGCATGCGACACGGCCCATCCGTCCCGGGTACGGATCTTCGCGGTCAGTCCCATCCCGTTTCTCTCCATTCAGATGCTCGTTCGCCTCCGGGGCGCTCCAGCCGGTGTGGAAGGCCCGACCGTGCTCGGCCCCTCGGGCCTCCGCGCGCTCGGCCCCTCGACACCGGCGCGCCCCTCCGGCTCACTCGCGGTGACGGCGTCCGGGCCCGGGACGGGCGCGGTGTACTCGTGGCTGCTCATCGCGCGCCTCCCGCGGCTGCCGTCCGGATCTGCCGGATCTCGATGCGGTCGTCCCCGGTGCCGAAGGTGGCGACCGGCTCGGAGTGCCGGATGGCGGCCCTGACGTTCGGCAGGTCCTTGGCGTCGCGGCGCACGGTCGGTGAGGCGACGACGTAGTCGAGGTCCCGCCAGCCGTGCGGCATGGTCTTGGTGACGGCCGGGTCGAGGTCGGCCTTGTAGAACCAGATGGCGCCGAGCCCGGGCCGGTATCCGGCGTGCACGAGGTCCAGCCAGAGGGCGTCGTCGACGAGGACCCGGGTGTGCTGCGGGTTCTCGACCCGCGTGCTCAGCCAGGTGGAGGCCTGCCGGTAGGGCTTGTTGGCGTCGGCGGTGACGGCGGTGCGGTCGCCGTCGTACCAGTGCGGCAGGACGTAGGCGCCGGCGGCCACGGCGAGGACGGCGGCGAGTACGTACCGCCCGCCGGTGACGTACCGCTTCTCGCCCTCGGCGCGCCACCGGCGCAGCACCGCGTGGGCGACGGAGGCGGCGCCGCCCGCCAGGACCAGGGCGAGGAAGGGCAGGGCGCCGATGATGTACATGGCGGGCAGATAGCCGCCCGGCCGCATGGCCACGGCGGCCAGGATCGCCACGGTCAGGGCCGGTCCGGCGAGCGCGCGGGCGGTGACCGACCAGCGCCAGGTGACGATCAGCAGCAGGGCTCCGGCGAGGCCGCCCAGCGGCAGCACCCGGTCGTAGTACAGCCAGGAGTGCAGCACGCCGTGGGAGCCGGAGGAGGCGTCCAGGATGAAGCCAGAACCCGGCCTGGACATCTGGTACTTGATGCCGTCCCACAGCGAGACGTGCCCGGCGCCCGGGAGCAGCTCGCCCTTGAGCAGGGCGAAGAGCGGGTAGGAGAAGCCGATCAGCACGCAGGCGGTGACGGCTCCGGTGAGCGCGAACTTGCGGGTGTCTCGGTGGCTGTGCCGCCACATGGTGACGAACAGGGCGGGCAGGACGACGAGCATCGTCTCCTTGGTGAGCACGCCCGCGGCGGCCGCGAGGCCCGCGCCGAAGTGATGCCACAGATGGCGGCTGGGCGAGGCGGCCAGGCAGAACGCCAGCAGCAGCCACAGCACGGCGATGTTGTCGAGGAAGATCTCACGGCTGAGCACGACCGCGAGCGGGGAGAGCCCGAACAAGGCCATGCCGAGCCCCGCGGCCCAGCGGGGCAGGGACAGCCGCCGTCCGAGGACGTAGACCAGGACCGCGCTGACGGCGCTGATCACGAGCATGACGACCCGCATGGAGCCGACGGTCATCGAGCCGGGGCTCAGCGCCGAGGGTATCCAGCTGAGCAGGGCTATCTGGATCCAGCCGAGCGGCGGGTGGTCGTACCAGTAGGTGTAGTGGGCCAGGCCCCTGCCCTGCTGGACGGCCCAGGCCTGGGCGAGGTAGGTGCCCTCGTCGTCGCTGAGGGTCGGGTAGTCGGCGATGTTCCAGCCCTGGACGACGAGGATCGCCACCAGCACAAGACCGCACAGCAGCAGGTCGGAGCGCGAGGAGCGGAGCCGCTCCGGCGGACTTGTTCGGCCGGTCGAACGCCCCTCAGGCGCAGGCCGGCTCTGCGCGGGGACCGTCTCGGCGGTCACCGCGGGAAGAGTGGAGGTCACGCAGGAACGTCCTCTCGGATGGGCTCGGCCGCGGTGAGGTGCGCGCCGACATGAGTGGTCAACTCCCAGTCGTTCCGGCCGCGCTGTTCGCGCCACACTGCGCGGATCGCGGCACCGGCGAGGAGGACCTGGTAGAAGGGGCCGCCCACGACGAGCTTCACGTAGTGGACGAGGCGGACCCTGAGGCCGTACTGCTTGCCGAAGTCATGCAGTCCGACCACCTCGAAGACGAAGGTGACAGCGGCCGTGACCAGCGGCAGGAAGGTGAGGAAGGCGACTGCGACGGGCACGTCGAGGAAGAGCGCGACGGCCGCGTTGAGCGGGATGATCACGCCGGAGAAGGCCTGCAGGAACGGCGTCATCAGCGTGTACCGGGCGAGCAGCCGCTGCCTGAGGGCGGGCAGTTGCTTCCAGTCCTTCTTCCGGTACACCTGCAGGAAGCCCTGGTTCCAGCGGGTGCGCTGCTTGAGCAGCGACATCAGCGAGCCCGGGGTCTCCTCACGGGTGACCATGTCGGAGTCGTAGGCGACGACGACCTTCTTGCCGACGCTGGAGAGCCTGACGCCCAGGTCGCAGTCCTCGGCGAGGCAGTTGGGGTCCCAGCCGTCCGCTTCCCTGAGGACGTCGGTCCGCACGAAGACGGTGTTGCCGCCGAGCGGGATGAACCCCTTCTGCGCGTGCAGGTGCAGCCGGGAGCGGAACCAGAAGAAGTACTCCAGGCAGTTGCGCAGGCTGTACCAGCTGGAGTGGAAGTTGATGAGCTGGACGCCCCCCTGGACGACGTCCGCTCCGGTCGTCCTGAAGGCGTGGTCGACGTGGGCGAGCAGCTCCGGGTGGACCTGGTC
This sequence comes from Streptomyces sp. NPDC020362, assembly GCF_040642095.1. Taxonomy (NCBI): domain Bacteria; kingdom Bacillati; phylum Actinomycetota; class Actinomycetes; order Kitasatosporales; family Streptomycetaceae; genus Streptomyces; species Streptomyces sp. NPDC020362. Next base: position 3,601 of record NZ_JBFAET010000010.1, on the reverse strand, counting down.
CTCGGCGTCGAAGACCCCGACGACGTCGCCGCGGCAGTGCGGCAGCGCCGTGTTCATGGCCTTGGGCTTGTTCTTCTTCTCGTGGGTGTCGACGACCACCCGTACCCGCGGGTCGCGGGCGGCGGCCTGCTCGGCCACCGCCGTGGTCTCGGGGTCGTCGTGCCCGACGATCACGATGATCTCGAAGTCGGTGTGCGTGGACTCCAGCAGCCGCTGGATGGTGTGGTCGAGCACGGCCTGCTCGTGCCGGGCCGGCAGCAGCAGCGAGAAGGAGACGTGCTCGTCCCCGTCCGGTCTGCTGAACCGGGTGGAGGCCAGCACCTCGGGCGTGCGCCACGCGTGCATCTGCCACCACAGAGTGAAGGCGGCCATCCAGAACAGAGCCAGTGAAACGGCAGCGACGAAGACAGACGTCAGCAAAAAGATCCCCCCAGATCCCCATTACCCCCTGTGCGCACAACGGTGAGTCACACCCGTCGCGCCGCTGTGGAGAGGCTAGGTGTGACCCGTGAAGCGCGGGAGTTCTTCCGATAAATTGCGTGTTTCGGAACGGGGGTGCGGGTAGCGGGACCTATCCGGACACCTGCTCACATCGGGACAGTTCGCGCGCTCCGCTCCCCGCGAACCACCCGAGGTCAGCGGGTGTTCAGTGCCGCGCGAAGTCGTTCCGGATCCGTCGTCGGCACCTCACATGTGAAATTACGGCAGATGTACGCCGATGGTTCACCGGCCACGAGCGAACGGCCCGTGAGCAGCGGGAACTCATCACTGTCCGCAGTCCCCACGGCAACGACCGCGCCCGGCGCGGTGCCCAGAAGCGCGATGCGGTGCAAGGCAGTTGTCCGCTCCTCGGTGAGGGACGGCCCGACGACGGCGACCTCCCGGGGCCCGTCGAGCAGAGCCTCCGCGACGGCCAGCCCCCAGCCGATGAACCGGGGAACGCGCGGCCCGAGGGTCCTGACGACACCCAACGCCCGTTCCGCCGCGGTGCGATGGGGTTCGGAGCCGGTGTGGGCGGCGTAGCCCAGCAGGGCGCCGGCCGCCGCGGTCCAGCCGGACGGGGTGGCGTTGTCGGTCGGGTCCTGGGGGCGCCGGATGAGCTGCTCGGCGTCGGAGGCGGTGTCGTACAGGGCGCCGCTGTCCGGGTCGGCGAAGCGGGCGAGCACATGGTCGAGGAGCAGCCCGGCGAAGTCGAGCCACACCCCCTCCCCCGTCACGGACGCCAGCGCCAGGAAGCCCTCGGCGACGTCGGCGTAGTCCTCCAGCACGCCCGCGTTGGGGCCCACGCGGCCGTCCTTGCTGGTGCGGGCGAGCCGGGCGTGCTCGTCGAGATGCACGCGTACGAGGAGGTCGGCGGCGCCGAGAGCGGCCTCGACGAGGTCGGGGCGGCCGAAGTAGGCGCCGGTCTCCGCGAGCGCGGCGATCGTGAGCCCGTTCCAGGCGGCGACGACCTTGTCGTCCCGGCCGGGGGCCGGACGCCCGGCCCGCTCCGCCAGCAGCCGCTCCTTGACAAAAGCGACCTTCCCGGCTTCGAAAACACCCTCGCTCTGCGGGAGCTGAAGGACGGACTGCCCGTGCTCGAAGGTGCCTTCCTCGGTCACCCCGAAGTACTGGGCGGCGAGGTCGGCGTCCTCGTCGCCGAGGGCGGCGCGGAGCTGCTCGGGGGTCCACACGTAGTACGCGCCCTCGACGTGCCGCCCGCTCCCGTCGTCGCTGTCGGCGTCCAGGGCCGAGGCGAACCCGCCTTCCCCGGTGCGCAGTTCCCGCACCAGGAAGTCGGCGGTCTCCAGGGCGACGCGGCGGGCGAGGTCGGATCCGGTGGCCCGCCACAGGTGCGCGTACACCCGGCACAGCAGGGCGTTGTCGTAGAGCATCTTCTCGAAATGGGGCACGACCCAGTCGCGGTCGACGGAGTAGCGGGCGAAGCCGCCGCCGAGCTGGTCGTAGATCCCGCCCCGGGCCATGCGCTCACAGGTGTCCCGGGCCATCTGCAGGGCGCCCTCGGCGCCGGTGCGGGCGTGGTGTCGCAGCAGGAACTCCAGCACCATGGACGGCGGGAACTTCGGCGCACCGCCGAACCCGCCGCGCTGCGGGTCGTACTCCCGGGTGAGCCCGAGCAGGGCCTGGGCGAGTTCCTGCTCGCCGGGCGCCTCGTCCCCGTGGTGGCTGATCTCCCGCTGGGCGAGGTCGCGCACGATCTTCCCGGCGACCTCGGCGACCTCCTCGCGCCGGTCGTCCCAGGCCTGCCGGACGCCCTCCAGCACCTGCCGGAAGGAGGGCATGCCGTGCCGGGGGGCGGGCGGGAAGTACGTCCCGAAGTAGAAGGGCTCGGCGTCCGGGGTGAGGAAGACGGTCATGGGCCAGCCGCCCTGACCGGTGGCCGCCTGGACGGCCTCCATGTAGACGGCGTCGACGTCGGGGCGTTCCTCACGGTCGACCTTGACGCTGACGAAGTGCTCGTTGAGGTAGTCCGCGGTGGCCTGGTCCTCGAAGGACTCGTGGGCCATGACATGACACCAGTGGCAGCTGGAGTACCCGACGCTCAGCAGAACGGGCTTGCCCGCCGTCCGTGCTGCATCGAACGCCTCACCCGACCAGGGCCACCAGTCGACGGGGTTGTCGGCGTGCTGGAGCAGGTACGGGGACGTCTCGTGAGCCAGTCGGTTCGGCATACCTCCATCCTGCCCCACCAGTACCGGTCAGTCCCCCGACGGCTCGGTCTTCCACACGGGGTGCACCCTGGAGTGGTCCCAGGTCTGCCGCCCCTTAACGCCCGGGCGCACGACTCAGCGAGCGACGGCGACGATGTGACAGCCCCGCTGCCGTGCGGTCCGCTCGTTGATCCGTAACTGGTACCGAACGCCGTGACCGTCGCGCCGCCGGCCATCGTCGGACGTCCTGGCGTACGACGCGACCGGGATCGTTCCGTGCGTCTCTGACACGACATGGCCGTGCACAAGCCTCCCATTCGTCGACCACTTGCTCCACAAGCGGAACAACGGTCGACAAGCCCACAGGTCACTTCCGCCCGGAACCCCGCCCTCCCCCGGCACCACCCGGTGATCGCCGACCCCTCGCCTTCGCGTCACCCCCGAAGCACACTCATAAGCAATGGATGCCGCCGGAGGGGGACGTGACATGCGGGACGACCATCGGGCGGAGGCCGAGCGGCTGCTGGCGCGGGCCGTGGAGGAGGAGGTGCGCCGCCTGGGCGGGCGGGCCGACGGACGGCTGCTGCTGTCGCGGGCCCGCGGCGCACTGGACGCCATCGCACAGCCGGCCGCCGAGGAGTACGAGGCCTACACGCGCGCGCTCGCCGTCACCGAGGCCGGCCGCCTCACCTTCGGCCAGCGCTATGCGCGCCAGGGCGCCGGAACCGCCTTGCTGGTGGCCGCCGTTGCCGCGGCCGGCGCCGCCGTCGCCGACCTGTCCCTCGGCACGGGAGCCGGCACGGCCCTCGGCGCGGGCGTCACCGCGGGCGTGGTGGGCGCCGCCGCCACCGTGGTGAAGGTGGCCGGGTCCCACCTGCCCGCCGCCCACCACCGCGCGGGGGCGACCGGGATGCCGACGTACCACGAAATCATGATCACCGACCTCTCCG